>JBIIOL010000084.1:0-9603 GCA_044336965.1 Pirellulales bacterium
CGGTGACCGATGGCTACCGTCGTCGGTCGTGGGACGCAGCGGTCGACATGCCTACGACGACATCGCGAATCAGAACGGCAGTAGGAAGACAGTCGCGATCCACGACCGCCAGCCCCCGTGCCGCCGGAATTACCATGCCAACTATGCAGTAGGGATCGGCACCGTTGGTCGCCCTCTGGGTATGTATAATCCCCCCCCAGCACCGGACTGTCTAGCTGGCGATTGTCCCATCGGGGCAGTCCCCTCCCGCGAATGTGCAGCTCTTCAGGCCGCATCTTGACACCCCCAGTCGCTGGCTGTGCGGTCGGCGGCCACTCGCCCCACCACGGCCTGCCAGATCTCCGCTGCATCGATGACGGAACCGATCATCGAGAGCAACTGCAACCGGGTCAGTCCCGCATCCTCGACGACGGTCTCGACGACCATCCGCAAGTTGTCGCACTCGGCGTCGAATTCGACCCCGACAAGTGGCGTGGCGGCCGCCGCGCGGCACAGGGCCAGACAGGTGGAGGCAGCATCAATTCCTGGTGCAAACGCCCTCTCGAGTGTGACGCGACACCGCCGCCCGTCGTCGGGCACCGTGATCTGGGCTATGGCCAGTTTTTCGCCACGAAGGTTGCGGTAGTGCCGCGTGACGAACACCACCCGGATCACACCCTGTTCGATATCGACATGATGCCGGACGTGCTCTTTCGAGAGGATCTCTGCGCAGCAATCCAGACTGAAGGCCATATCGCACTCCATTGCGAGGAAACGAACCCCCCCCCGTACAGCGTATACGCCGCGAAACGCAAGGTCTTGCGCGACATCCAAACTTTTTCCAGCATGACCACCTCCACGTCGACACGGCAGCCGCGGAAGGCTTTTCGCCCCTGACCAACCGTGCCGCCAGGGACGTCACCATGCCGCAAAGTCGCTCGCGCCCGACAGTCGCGTCACGCACGCGGTCGGGGAAACCACGGAGGGTCTGCATGGGGGCTTCAGGGACATCGCACGCACTGTCGGACTCGCAGGACGTCTCGAACGGCGGTCCTGCCATGACTGAGTCGGCGACTCACTTGGCCATCCATTTGGCTATCCATACCGATCCTGCGTCGATCACACCAAACCTTGTCGAGTGGCAGGTGACGGGTGAGGAAGCCTGCCTCGAACAGGTGTGGCACATCGCCAGTCCCATCGCACATCGCATGATCACGGCCTCGCTGCACCGACTCGGAATTCTCGATCCGTCTGCCATCGATGATGCCCTGTCGCTCGTGCTCGACCACCTGCGCCGGCTGCCGGAAACGTCGACGAGCGACAGTCTGGTGGCACGGTTCGCCCCACGCACCGACACCCGCTGCACCCAAGGCTTCGCCGACCCGGGCCTCGCTTTCATTATCTGGGTCTCGAAGAAACGGGCAGCCGACGTGGCCCGAGCCCGGCGCCGCAGGAACAGACATGCCACCGTCTTCTCCCTGCTCGACCAGCAGACGACGACGCAGGTGCATGCAATCGCTGCCACCAGCGACGACGAAGCATCGTCGGCAGTCCTCTGCCTCCGACTGCACGAGGCGATCCCTCGACTCCCGCCCCGCGAGCGGTTGGTGATCGAGATGGTGCTCGAAGGCAAAAGCCAGGATGTCATCGCCCACGTGCTCGATGTCTGCGCGGGCACGGTGTCGCGACTCCGCGCGCGAGCCATCGCTACGCTCCGGGATCGCCTGGCGGAGTGACGCGACATTCGCCCTCACGTCACTCGAACACGACCGTACGGCGGCCGTGCAGGAACACCCGCTCCTCGAGCACGAGCCGCACCGCCTTCGCGAGCACGAGCTTCTCCACGTCGCGGCCCGCCTGGGCCATCCGCTCCGGCGTGAAGGAGTGGTCGACGTGGATCACGTCCTGCGCGATGATTGGCCCGTCGTCGAGTTCCGCCGTGACGACGTGTGCCGTGGCGCCGATCACCTTCACGCCCCGCGCGAATGCCTGCCGGTAGGGGCTCGCGCCCGCAAACGCCGGCAGGAAGGAATGGTGGATGTTCACGATGCGGTCGGGATACCTCGCCACGAAGCCCGCAGAAAGGACCCGCATGTAGCGGGCAAGCACGACGTATTCCGGCGCGTAGCCGTCGATCACACGGGCCAGTTCCGCCTCGTGCGTCTCCCGCGACAGGTCGCGGCCCGACGCATCGTGATGGGGCAGATGATGAAACGGCAGGCCAAACCGTTCGACGAGTCCGCGGAGGATGTCGTGGTTGCTGACCACCGCCACGATCCGCCCTGGCAGGTCGCCAACCGCGTCGAGCAGGAGCAGTTCACCGAGGCAGTGCGGCTCGCGGGTGGCGCAGACCACGATCGGCCGCCGCTCCGCACGGGTCACACGCACGCGGGCCGTCGGCGGGAGCACGCGGACGAGTTCCGCCGCCAGGCCACCGCTCGCCGGGCCCGCCGCCTCGCCGCCGGCGGGCGTCACCTCCGCGCGAAAGAAAAAATGCTTCGCGTCGGTGTCGACGAACTCGTGGTTGCTCTCGATGTTGAGCCGGTGCGATCCGAGCACACCCGTGATCCGATGGATCAGTCCCACGTCGTCCGGACAGTCGACCAGCACGATCTCCCGGGCCACGGTGGATGCAGCCATCACCACGCCCTGCTTTCGGCCTGCCGCTGCGCGATGCCCGCCGGCGCCGGCTCCTGCGGCACCCACGCCAGCACCACGTCGTCGACCGCGATGTCGGTCTTGCGGGCCGGGATCTCCATCTCCTCGAGCTTGAGCCGCTCCGGACTCGACTCGAGCCGGATCCGTTCCAGGTCGGCTGCGATTTCATCCTCGAGGATCTGCCGCCGCTCCTCGAGCGTGGCGAGGCTCTCCTCCGCATGCACGACGTCGGCCTGCTGCCGGGCGCTCCGGCTCGCCGTCCGCATCGACGTGGCCGCCCGGCCGATGTTCGTCGACGTGGCCGCCTTCCGGCCCAACAGCGCACCCAGAACCGCCGACCCGATCGACACGTAGGTCTGCATCGACTTGTTCTTGGCCTCGGCCCGCTCCCGCTCGACCTTCTGCCGCGCCCTGTCGATGCGGTCGGTGAGCGACGCCAACTTGGCCGCGCTGCGATCGCGGACCCGGTCGATCTCCGCGTCGCGCCATTCCCGCACCTTCTGCGCGATCCGCACGCGGAAGTCGGCCTCGCTCTCATCCGGCCGCGACACCGCATCGACCTCGTGGGCCGCCCAGAGCACCAGCCGTGACGTGCGGCCAAGGTGGCTCTTGAGCGACGTGGTCAGCGACGCATAGCCCTTCGGTCCGGCGAGCACCGAAGGCAGCGACGCGAACGTGCCGGTCCTTGGGGCGGGCTCCACCTCCGGTGGATCGACGAACTGATCGGCCTGCTCCCAGGCCGACTCGCCGACCGAGTCGCTGGCCGGCGCCAGACAGAACACCTCTCGGTTGACGTCGATCCGCGCGGCCGCCTTCGCGAATCGCACCCGGCCGCGGCCAAGGATCGCGGGGCGATAGCGCACCACACCATCCAGAGGAATGGCATGCCGCGGCGCGAGAAACACCTCGCGCACGCCCGGCGGCAGGAGCGGTCGGGCGCCGCCAGCCGCAGACTCCCGACCTGCAGTCGCGTAGCTTCCCGCGCCGGATGACGCCTGAGGAAACGCCTGCGACGACACACCAGCCGTGGTCTGGGATGCCGTGGTCTGGGATGCCGTGGTCTGGGATGCCGTGGTCTGGGATGCCGCGGTCTGGGTGAGCCGCCGGATCTCCTCGCGGAGGAGCGGACCGCGGAGATAGGCCATCGTCCACCGCGACTGAAACACCGTCTCCTCGTCGTCGTGCACGCTGTGCAGCAGGAACATCCGCTGCTCCAGGCCAGACAGGAGGCGATCGACCTTCGCACGGTCGAACGACTTCCCGGCCGACGAGGCCGCGCCCTCCAGACCGTCGAGCACGCGGGCCTTGTCGCGGGCCGTCTGGAGCCGGCCAAGGAACCAGGTGCCCGCGTTCGAAAGCCCCTTGTAGTCAAGGTCGACGGGATTCTGCGTGGCAAGCACGATGCCGAGGCCGTAGGCGCGGGCCTGCTTCAGGAGCGTGAGGATCGGCGTCTTGCTCGGCGGGTTGGCGGTCGGCGGCAGATAGCCGAAGACCTCGTCCATCAGAAACAGCGCCTTGAGCGACGACGTGCCCCCCTGGGATCGCATCCAGGCCACGGTCTGCCCGGCGAGCAGCGTGACAAACGCCATTCGCTGCGCATCGCTGAGATGCGCGATCGAGACGACGGCCACCCGGGGCTTGCCGGCTGGCGTCCAGAGCAGGCGGCCCACGTCGAGCGGATCCCCTTCGAGCCAAGCCTCGAAGCCGGGTGCGGCCGCCACCGTGTTGAGCTTGCTGGCCAACAGGAAGCGGTCGCCGGCGGGATAGAAATTCTCGAGGTCGAGAAACCCGACCCGTTCGATCGGTGGCGACGGGATCGCCCTCACCAGCGCACCGAAGTCGAGCTTCTGGCCGCTCCGCCACATGGAGTCGATGATCGTGGAGATCAGCACGTGCTCGCGGCTCTTGCCAGGCTCCGTGTCGATGCCAACCAGCGCCAGGATGCCCGACACCAGCGACTCGATCCGCTCGCGGCGGGCCTCGGCGTCGTCGAGCACGTCTGCGTCGGGCGGATCGAGGCTCTCGAGCATCGCCAGCGGCCGGCCCGTGCGACTGCCCGGCGTGTAGACCGCCATGTCGACCGACTCGTGCAGGCGACGGATCCGCTCGGCCGACTGCCCGCTCGCGGCGAGCCCGTCGGACCATTTCTTCGCCGTCCGTTCGGCAAGCTCCTCGACCGTGATCCCGTCGCGCTTCGCGGCATCGGCTTCGACCCACGGCAGGAAGTCGGCCGGCGCGAGGCCGGGGAACGAGAGGAGCACGTTGGCGAGGTCGCCCTTGGGGTCGATGACGAGCGTGGGAATGCCGTCGATCGCCGCCTCCTCGATGAGGTCGATGAGCAGGCCCGTCTTGCCGCTGCCGGTCATGCCCACGCAGACGGCGTGGGTGGTGAACCGCCGCGCATCGATCAGAAGAGGCTGTCCGCCCAAGGGACCGCCAGCCGAGCCGCCAGCCGCATCGACCTTGCGGCCGAGATAGAAGACGCCCAGCCCCTCGATATCGGTCGGCGTCTCGATTGCCTTGCCGCTCGCCGTGTCACCGCCTGCCGATTTTCTCGCTGCCATGATGCTGTCCGCTGGGAACGGAACTCCGCTGGAGAATGGTGTGGATGCCGAACGTCCAGCCACCATTCAACGGCCGTGCGGCAAATCCTGCAAATCCTGCACATCCTGGTCCGCTCCCACCGCGGACACGCCAAGCAGCCGGGCAGTGGCCTTGTCGAGGGCCCGCACCAGAGGATCGGGCCACAGGCCCAGCAGAAACAGGGCTGCCAGCAGCGCGGTCAGCGCCAACCGTTCCCGCGGCAGGATCGCATGCCGCCTGCCTTCGGAATCGCCCGGTCCGCCAAACACGTGAAACCAGCCGCGCATCATCGCGATGCCTGAGAGGACGGTTGCCAGGATCACGAGCAGACCGGCGTGGAACTGCTCATCAAGGCTGCCAGAGACGAGCAGGTCGTCGGCCACGAAGGAGAGCGTGCCGGGCAATCCGATGCCGGCCAGGCCGAAGAGGAGGAAAAACGCCGCCAGAGCGGGTGCATCCCAGAACCGCCCCTGGGGTGTGTCGAGCCGGATCGGTCCTGCCCGGCTCTCCAGCGCCCATGACACAAGGCCGATGCCGGTCAGCGCCAGGCCGCTGGAGATCCAGACGCAGAACGCGCCGTTGAGCTCCATCGGGAGCGTGCCGGCGAGGCCCCCGAGCACGAGCGCCGACTGGCTCATCGCCAGTGTGCCGATGAGCGACCGCAGATCCCGCTGCACGATCGCCAGCGCCGCGCCGTAGGTCGCGGTGACCAGCGCCATCTGCGAGAGCACCACCAGTTCGGCGGCCACTCCCTCCGGATGGTCGTAGTGGCCGATGAGCAGACGCACGGCGGTATACGACGCCACCTGGGGCATGGTCGCTGCCAGCGCCGTCGACATCGTCGCTCCGGAGAAGAGCGCCGGATACCAGGAGTGAAACGGGAAGATGCCCTTGCGGATCATGACCGCGATTGCCACGAGCCAGCCGCCCGCCGTCCCCACCGAGCCGGAGGCGGCTGCCCAAGGAGGATCGATGATCAGCAGCACCGTGCCAACCGCCATGCAGACCAGCGCCGCAGACATTGCGATGGCGAAGACGCGGGCAGCCACGGTGCCCCCCGGCGTGCTCCGCACCGATTGCCAGGTGGGCAGCACCGTCGCGCACCACAGCACGATCAACAGCAGCGGATGCGACGTGAGAAACAGGGCGAACGTGGCGGCCGCACCAAAGAGAATACGGGTCACGGACGACTGTTCGAGTGCCCGCCGCGGCGCCACCAGAAGAATCGACATTTCCACCAATGCCACGTAGGGAAGCAGCACGGCGGTGATGCCGTCGATGCAGACGAGCCGGCCGCCGCCGAGCCGGTCGCCGAACACAAACGGCGCACCCTCCGTCTGGCTCCAGAGCATCGTGATGGCGAGGCTGGCCAGCAGCGACACGAAGGCGATCGCCACGGCAAACCGGCGGGGGCTGCCGCGGCGAAATCCACAGGCCGTGGCCACGGATCCTATCAGGGGTGCGGCCACTGTGATCGCAGCCGCCGCGAGCAGGCTGCCGTCGCTGGGTCCGGTCATGAGCGTCTCCCGCCCGGCCCGCCGCCCCCGCCCAGGAGGGCCAGCCAGCGCCGCTCGAAATCGGCGGCACATTCGAGCAGCCACAGAAATGGCTCCACGAACAGCCGGCCGATCATCATCTGCTCGAACCCCCGGTCGAGGGCGATGCGATAGAGCCGTGCCTGCAGCCGCTCGGGAAGCCACCTTCCAAACGCCCATCGATCAGCGCCGGGATGTCCCCCGAGCGCCGCCTCCAACTCGTGCCGGTCGTGGAGCGCCGATGGTGACCGCAGGATCTGCAGACTGCGGAGAATGGCGTGGCTGACGACATGCACCAGCGGGATGATCCGCCAGCCAAAGCCGATCTCAGCGAAGATGAGACCAGACTGCGTCATCGATGCGTAGGCAAGCATGCTCTTGAGATCAGTCTGCACGCGGCCCACCACGTTGGCATGCAGCGCCGTGCCGAGGCCGATCACGATCAGCACGAGTCGCGCCAGGGGCGCCTGCTCGAGCAGCGCCTCGCACCGCAGCAGGACGTAGGCGCCGGCATGGATCGAAAGGGCGCCGTAGAAGATGGCGCTCGACGGGGTTGGCCCCTCCATGGCCTGCGGCAGCCATCCCGAGAAGGGCACCTGGGCGCTCTTCCCCATCGCTGCAAAGACGAGCAGGAGCGACACAAGCGTGGCAGTGGCGGTGGGCACGAGGCAGGTGCCATGGGGCCAGTTCTCGCCGAAGAGCCGATCGAAGTCGCCCGAACCGACCGCGCGGTGCACCAGCACCGCGGCGGTGAGCAGCCCCACGTCGCAGACTCGGTAGGTGGCGAAAGCCCGCATGGCCGCCCGCACCGCGTTGCCACGCTCGAGGAAGAAGCCGATCAGCAGCGTCGACGAGATGCCGAGCAGTTCCCAGCCGGCGAACAGCACGTCGATGCTGCCCGCCAACACCATCAGATTCATGCCGGTGCCGAACACGGCCAGCAGCAGGAAGAACCGGGTGAACCCGGGCTCCCGATGGAGATATTTTCTCGCGAAGGCGTTGACCAGACCGCAGAGGCCGGTCGAAAAGCAGACGTAGGGCACGGAAAGCGCATCGGCCACGAGTTCGACCGAAGCTTCGTGATGCCCCACGGAGAACCACGATCCGAGGTGGACGATCTCCGGGACAAAACCCCGTGCCGCCAGCACGGCGAGCGTGAGCAACCCGGCGATAAACCCCGCGGCGAATCCGCCGCCGACAATCCGGGCGGTGGCGCCCTCCGACGGCGGCCGGCCCAGCAGCGCGGGCACGCCCACGATTGCCACCGTGGCCGCCGGGGCGGCGAGTTGACAGGTGACGAGCAGCGAGACGATGTCGTGGTTGGTCATCATGCGTGACGTCCAGACGAGGCCGGCCGCTTGGGAACCGCCGCCAGAACACGGGCGGGGGCGAGGTGTCCACGCCGGCCCGCATACCACGACACGGAGCGGTCGACCACCGGGATGTCATTCATTTCAGGCACGTACGGCACGAATGCACCGCGATCGTAGACGGAAAGCGCACCCGTTTCCGGATCCCATGACACGAGATGGATCCAACGGTTTTCGATGAGCTGCCTCACTCCGGCCAGCGGCCCGGTCGCGGCAACGATCTTCTCCGGTTGGGCTTCGATCACCACCAGCAGCCGCAACGGTTCGTGGATCTCGACCGTCTGCCACGGCAGCCCAGTCCGCAGGTCGCTGGCCTGGCCGTCCATCACGCCGATCAGGCCCGTGATGTTGTGGGGGAGCTTCGTGTCGCAGCCGTAGCCCAGCCGGTCGATTGCCGAGAAGAAATAGGCGAGGTTGATGCCCGACGCGACCGGCCCCACGGCCGCGAGCGTTCTCGAGAGGATCGCGCCGTCCTCATCCGCGGTCGCATCATACGAGATGAGAAACGCCCGGCGATCGAGAAACAGTCCGCGCGTTCGTGACCGCCGGCCGATGATCGCCGCGGCATTCGTGGCGTGGCCAAGTTCCGGCCGGACCTGCGCAAGATCGACCGACCTCGCCTCGACGTGCTTGCTCGCCTCCCGAGGCTTGATGTCGAGCGGGGCGGATTCGAAGCGGCGGCAACGCTCATGCGAGTCGGCGATGCAGGCCTGAGTCGCCGCCCTCCGCAGGGCTTCGACATCTCGGCGATGGGTCTCGGGAAGCCGGTCCGCGTCGAACCATGTGACGGTGTCAGCGCAGGTGTCGAGGCTGCCGCCGATGAACCGCGTGTCGTCGGGAATCGACAGCCCAGCCTCCGCCAGCAGGCTCCGGACACGGGGATCGTTGGCCATCATGGCAAAGGCGCGGGCGTTCGGTCCGCCGGGACCACCGCCACACGCGCCGCAGTCATAGGCACTCTCATGGGGATTGTTGAGGCTGGAAGAGCCATGCCCGATCACGGCGACGAGCCGCGACAATCCGTTGGTCAATCCGATGTCTTCGAGCACACGACGGACGATCACCACCATCTCGGCGACGTCGAACCCGGCGTGGGTGCCGTCCGGCAGAAAGTCTTCGCCGTCGCGTTCCAGCGCCAGCCGGGTGGGCACCCGGCGGCGGGTGAGTTCGGCGGCGGTCCGCCCCAATTGGGCCGACAGCCGCGGAAAGGCGACGCGGGCCACCAGCGGCACGGCGGCGATCGCCCCCGCGAAGGCTGTGAACAGGCCGCCGCGAAGCAGCGTGCGGCTGCTGGTCGACACACCGCCGGCAAGCTTGCCCACCCGCCGTCGTAGGCTGCGATGGAATTCATGGAGCAACTGCGCGCCATGTTCAGGCAGCTCGACGACAGTGTGCCTGGGCCGCATCACGATCGGGCACAGCGGCGCCGCATGCCAGTCGTCGATGCCCCGGTAATACATGGGCACCCCGAAGAATCC
>JBIIOL010000567.1:0-2766 GCA_044336965.1 Pirellulales bacterium
ATAGCAGGGTCGGGGTGGGGAGCAGGGCGGGGAGCAGGGGGCAGCCCACGGAGCCACTCACCCTCGATACCGATCCACGCACGCGTTCCTGCAAGGATGGTTTGCCCGGGCCGCCCGGGCAAGGGATTTCGCTGTGCCGGCCGAAAACCGGGCAGAAATGACATGGTGACGGCCTTGACGTGCCGCTAGACTCCCACCGTCCTCCCAGGATTGCACGCCGCCTCGTTTGGTGAGCGCGTTGACGGGGGGGCGATGGCACCACGCAGGTCGTAGGTTCATGGAGGTCGCGATGGTTGGACTCGTTCAAACGCTTTCACGCACCCGGTCGGACGTGGGCCGCAGTTCACGACTGCTGGCCGTGTGCTGCCGGTTCGCCGCTGCCGCCGCTTTTCTGATCCTTCCCGTCGTGGCTGGATCCCTCGCCTGCGGCCAGCAGCCCGTTGCGGCCCAGCCGGCTGCCGGCAACGCCGCCACGAGCGGCCCTGGCCTTGTCCCCAACGGCGGGCTGCCGACGAGCAACGCCAATGCAGGCGTCGCACAGGCGGCCTCGGGCGTGCATCCGCTCCAGCCTGCGCTCGATCTCGCCCAGCAGGGGCTGGCCAAGATCAACGCCAACGTCCGCGACTATTCCTGCACGATCGTCAAGCGAGAGCGGATCGACGGCAAGCTTGGCGAGCACGAGTACATGTTCGCCAAGATCCGATCGCAGCCGTTCAGCGTCTATCTCTATTTCCTCGGGCCCGACAACGTGAAGGGGCAGGAAGTGATCTACGTGGCCGGCCACAACGACGGCAACATGCTGGCCCACGCGGGCAGCGGCGTGCGTGCCATGGTGGGCACGGTCTCGCTCAAGCCCCAGAGCATGCTGGCGATGCAGGGCAATCGCTACCCGGTCACGGAGATCGGCGTGGAGAACCTCGCGAAGCGACTGGTGGAGGTGGCCGAGCACGACAAACAGTTCGGCGAGTGCGATGTGAACTTTTATCCGAAGGCCGAGGTCAACGGCAGTGTCTGCACCTGCGTGCAGGTGTCGCATCCTGTGCCTCGCCGTAACTTCCGCTTCCATCTGGCCCGCGTGTTCATCGACGACGAACTCACGATCCCGATTCGCTATGAGGCCTATGACTGGCCCCAGGAGGCGGGCGGCCAGCCGGTGCTGCTCGAGGAGTACACCTACATGAACGTGAAGACCAACAACGGGTTCACCGACGCCGACTTCGACCCGAAGAACACGGCGTACAAGTTCGGCGTGAAGTAGGTCGCGGCTTTTTGACGAAATCACGCGAAGTGAGCGGTGCACAGGTGCCCGCAGTCCCCCGGCTTACGCCGGGGTTTTTTATTTGGATGCGGGATCCGTCTCATACAAGCCCCGAGCGCGAGCGACGGGATGTGAATGAGCGTTGATGACGCGACCCGTCTCATGCAAGCCCCGAGCGCGAGCGACGGGATGCCCCCCAACAGGAGCCGGTTGCCACTGGAGGCGTCCTACTGAGCCGGCATCAGCTTCGGCCAGGCCGCTTCGAGTTGTGCACGGGAAGGGATTGCGAGCCGCGTGCCAGGAGCCAGCGAGACACGCGGATTGATCACGCGGTTCCATGCAAAGAGCGCGCGATACAGGCGGCCGTCGCCGTAGGCCTGTTCCGCGAGGCCCCACCAGGAATCACCTGGGTTGGCTACATAAGCCGCTGCGGAAGTCGGCGGCATAGCATCGGCGGGGGCGGCGGGTTCGGTAGCCGGCGGCTGCGTGATCGGCATCTGAAGGCCGGTTGGCGAGACGAATGGATCTTGCCGCGGTGGGGCGGCCGAAACAGTCGCCGCTGAAACAGCCATGGGGCCGCTCGCCGCGATCTCGGCAGTGGATGACGAGGTGCCGGGCGATTGACCAACCGGGGGCTCGAGTGCCATCGGGGGCGGTAGCAGATCACCGGACACAGGGCCGCTGTCGCGATCTGCATATCGCCGCGGGGCCGGGGGGCTGGCCTCCGTATGTGAAGCCGCGGTGGCATCAGGACCGGCGGCTGCGGGGCCAGGGGCAGGGGGAGAAAGGGAGGGCGGATCGACGAGTTCGTTTGCCTCGGTGCTGACGACGTCGACGTGCACGTCCGGGCCGGCGCCGAGCGGGGGCCGCGGCACGAGCAGCTTCATGGAGAGCACGCCGACAAACACGCCGGCGAGCGTGGCGAGGAGGGCCAGCAGGATCTTTGTTTCACGTCCCATGGATCGTTCGTCAGCCTGCGGCAGAGAGGGGCCGCGAGTGTCGTGAATTGCCCGGGCCGATGCCAGATCGATCGGCTTGGGAAGGCGGAGGCGTTCAGCTGTCGCCGGGGGGCGGGGCAAGCTGGGCAGCTCGCAGTTTTGCCGAACGGCTGCGAGGATTCCGTAGCACCTCTTCCTCGGAGGCTTCCACGGGCGACCTCGTCAGGCACTCCCAGATCTGCGGACTGCGGAACGCCTGTTTCACGAGCCGGTCTTCGAGGGAGTGAAACGAGATCACCGCCAGTCGGCCACCTGCCCCGAGACGGGTGGGAGTTCTTTCCAGCGCGATCCGCAGGCTCTTGAGTTCCTGGTTCACGGCGATTCGCAGCGCCTGGAAGGTGCGGGTGGCCGGATGGATCCGGGGAGGCGGCGTCTGCCGCGGAATGGCCGATCTCACGATCGCCGCAAACTCGCGGGCCGTACGGATCGGCTGCTTCTCGCGCACCGCAGCGATCCGCCGGGCGATCCGTCGGCTGTACCGCTCCTCACCGTATTCGAAGATGATGTCGG
>JBIIOL010000568.1:0-2764 GCA_044336965.1 Pirellulales bacterium
CGGCCTTCGCTCACTCGATGCTGACTGCGCTCCGGCATCCTGCCTGCGCTGGTCAGCAACGCCGGCTCTCGGGACATGGCCAGCCCCTCACGGATTCATCGGGATTCATAGAAGTCCCGAGCGTTAGCGACGGGATGGGCAGACCCGAACCGTGCCAACGCCGTTCTATTTCGCGGGCGACGGTGCGTGGCCGCGCGGGCCGAAGGCGAGCACCGTCGCGGCACCAGCTGCGACGACCAGGAGTCCCGCGAGGAAAAAGGGGCTCAGCGATTCAGGGCTCGTCTTGGCCATGGCCAGCGAGGTGAGCGTGTTGATGACCGGAGCGCAGCCGAACACCACTGGCATCACGGTGAATGGCTTCCCGCCACAGGCGAAGGCGAGGATCGTACCGAGCGCGCCCAAGGCGCCCAGCGAACCTGCGGCCAGACCCCACGTCAGACCGCGGACGTCCCACGATCCGGTGTCCCCCGTCGGCCCGAGCAGCGCCAGCGGAACCAGCACGGCGATGAGAAAGTACGACACGCCGATGCAGATGAGCGGTCGCAGGCGGCTGCCGCCCATCGCAGCCTGGCCCTTGTGGAGCACCGGACCGTAGGCTCCCCATGACAGCATCGCCATCGCCGCCGACAGGAGCACGCCGAGTACATGCTCCGCCTTGCGTTCCAACTTCCGCTCGACCCGCTTCGCCGTCGCCTCGACCGCGGAGCCGCCTTCCGCCCCGGCGTCGGCCATGGCGGCCTGGGCCGGAGGGGAGTGCGGGGTCTGCGGCTTGAAGATCAGCACGGTGGCCGCGCCGGTGATCACAAGGATCAGGCCCGCGAGGAACGGCGCCTTGAGCTGGTCGAACGCCCGGTTCATGGTCGCGTTGAGGAGCGTGTTGACCACCGGCGCCCCACCGAAGACGAGCGGCATCACGTAGACCGCCTGGCCGTGGAAGACCCTCAGCGCGAGGATCACGCCCAGCGCTCCCAACGCGCCCGCGGCGCCGGCGATCAGACTCCAGAGAACGCCGGTCCGTGTCCACCCGCCCTTCTCACCGCCCCGGGCGAGAATCGCCGAGGGCACGACGATTGCGATGCCGAAGTAGGCGAGCCCCACGCACATGAACGCTCGCAGCGCTGAACCGAGTAGGCCGCTGCCCTCGTGGAGCACGGGCCCATACACACCCCAGCAGAAGGCCGTCAGGGCGATGGCGGCGAGCATTCCCAGAAACTGCATCATCGAACATTCTCCAGAGGGGCGTATCAGACGGGCGAGCCGGAATCCTTGAGTAACTCGAACATCCTACTCGCCACGTCGTCCACCGCGAGCAACCGCATGCAATCGTGGTGCTGGAGCGGGCAGACTCGCCTGCCGCAGGGAGAGCAGGGGAGTTCGAGCCGCATCTCCACGAGATGCCGCTGGTCAGAGCGGCTCAGCCGGGGATCCATGGGCCCGAGCAGCACGACCGTGGGCGTGCCGAAAGCCGCCGCGATGTGCCGCGGGCCGCTGTCGGTGGTGACGAGCACATCGGCCCGTCGCAGAACCGCCTTGGAGAGGCCGAAGGGGAGCTTCGGCTCGTCGGCCAGACTCTGCACTGCCGGATGGCTGGCCGTGCGCACGAGCGAGCGGGCCTCGTCGCGGTCGCCGGGGCCGCAGTGCACCAGCACGCGGGCGCCGGGCAGCCGGTCGATCGCCAGCTTCGCAAGCTCCGCAAAGCGATCGGCCCCCCACGACTTCGAGGGCCCGTAGGCGCCGTTGTCGTTGAACACGATCAGCGGTCCGACGGCTCCCGCCTCTGCCGCGGGAAACAGCCGGCCCATCACGTCGTCGGCCAGCGACTCATCGGCCGGCGTGGTGGCAAGCTCCAGCGTGAGCGGCTGCCGAGGCACGCCGATCCGCGCAGCCAGGTCCATGGCATGGCCGGCCGGCGACGCGGGTTCGACGCGAAACCAGGAGCCTGGCGACCACGGGGACAGCCCTCCCTTTTTCGACGCTGCGCGTGGGGCGGCGAGCGGATCGGTGAGGAGCCACCGCCGCCCGTGGCGGGCGAAGCCGACCCGTCGCCGCGCGCCGCCGGCCCAGGCGAGTGCCGCCGACGAGAGCGAATTGGGCACGATGACCGCGATGTCGGCCCGATCGGCGCGGAGTTGCCGCGCGACGGCCCGGAATCGCCGCGCGGGATCGCGGCTGTGACGGTCGTAGAAGACCATCCGATCGAGCCACGGCGTGCCCTCGAGGAGTTCCGCGAACATCGGCTTGGCCACGCCGGTGATCCGGGCGGACGGGCCGAAATGATCGCGGACCGCGCGGAGCATGGGCGTGCTCATGACGAGGTCGCCAACCCACCGCGGCAGAATCACGACGATATGCATGGGGCAGACACTACCCCGACAGCCGTGAAAAACTCAAACGCAATACGGACTGTTCTCTCTGGCCCGGTCGCACGTCCGGTGCATGTGGTCGGCTCACCCCGCCTCTGCGAGGACTTTCCCCGGCTCGAGCTGGACGACCTTCCGGGCAGCGGCGAAGCCGGCGACGACCGCCGCGACGAGCGTGAGGCCCCAGGTGCAGGCGATCCAGACCACCGGAACGCCGGCGCGGCCCATCGCAAACGCTGGGACGAGCGCCAGGCAGCCGGAGAGCGTGCCCACCGCGAGGCCCAGGGCCACCATGAGCAGCGTCTCCAGCACCACGACCAGCCGTAGCCGCATGCCCGTGAAGCCGACCGCGGCCATCAGGCTGAGGGCCCCCCGTCGCTCGAGCACGCTCTGGAACTGCACGG
>JBIIOL010000569.1:0-2760 GCA_044336965.1 Pirellulales bacterium
ATCGACGACCTCGATGTCGTCGAGGATCGTCTCCTGCCCGGAGAGCCCGTCGCCGAGTGTTCGCTCGTCGCCGATGCTCACGTCGCGGGATGCCGCCGGTCGTTTCGCGCGGCCGGCGAACGTCGCTTCGTCCCCGAGGCTTTTTTCTGGATCCGGTTGCATGCCTACTGTCCCCAATTCACTTTGAACTTTGTCTGGCACTGAGCGCAGCGATAGGTCTGGCTGCCCATCGGATCGTCGACCGGCACCGTCAGCGTGGTGCCGCAGTGCGGGCACTCCACCTCGGCCTCTCCCGAGATGGCGCCGGGAAAGCAGATCTCATAAATCCACGGGTCAAACGGGTCGAACATGAGGTATTATCCGTGCCGCTGGTGGGTGACCGTCCCTCGATCGAACACCCCTGCCTAAAGAGGGGTGTTCCCGTTATACTCGACCGGCGGCGACAGAAGCCCTGCGGCACCAGTCGTGGCCGACGGTCGGCAGCAGGAGTCGAGGATCGCTCGCATCACGCAGGAGACACAAGACATGGCAGAGCCACAGAAGAACCGCCGCTGGTCGGCGCCGTCCGAAATCTTTGCCCGAGCACTGTCGCTCGAAGACCACGACATTCCCCGGGGTTGGATCAACAACAGCATCGTCATCGAGCCGGGCACGCGGGCCTGCGGCATGGTCGACGGCCGTTTCCTGGGCGAGATTCCCGCCGGGGAGTTCACGTTTCACGACTTCCGCGACAAGCTGCAGTTTTGGAGGAAAGGACAGGCAACCGTCCTGCTCACTCGCTCAGACGTGGTGCGTCTGCCGGTAAAATGCGATGGCTTCTTGAGCGAGGATGGCGTGCCGCTCGACATGCGGATCGACGTGGGTGTGCAGATCGCCGACCCCGTGCTGTTCATGAACAACCTCATGGGTCCGCGGAAGGAGTATCCCGTCGCGGAACTGGCCGAGCGGCTCGCGCCCGCCGTCAAGCAGGAGGCCTGGGTGGCGACGGCGCGGCTCAAGGCGGACGAACTCCGCGGGCCGGCGGTCGCCTCGAATGTGGCCCAGCGGGTGGTCGATGCCATCGCTGGATCGTTTCGTCGCTACGGGCTCAACGTGTTCAGCGTCGAAGGCATGCTGATGCAGCCTTCGGGCATGGAGCAGCACTGGGAAAAGGTCAAGCAGAACAACGTCGAGCTTGCGAACGAGCGTCTGGATAACCGCCGCACGGAGGAAGACATCGGCATCCTCACTCAGCGGATCGCGCTGCGTGAGAAGCTTCGTGACATCGCCCTATCCGAAGCCACCGACAAGGTGAAGACCCGCGGGGAATTCCGCGACATCGCTCTGTCCGAGGCCCTCGATAAGGTGAAGACCCGCGAGGAGGCGGAGCAGTTTCTGCTGGGAGTCAACAAGGACAAGTTGCTCCGCAAGGAGGAAATGGACCAGCTCCTCGAAGGCTTCGAGCAGCGGAAGGGCGACCGCGAGGCGGTTCGCAGTCACATCGTCGAGGTCCTCGACATCAACCGGCAGCAGGAGATCGATCAGCTGCGGGCACAGGTCGGTCACGCCCTCGAACTGGCCGGCAAGAAGAACGAGCTCGAATTGGCCGAGGCGACCAACTCGGTCGAGAACCTCCAGTGGCGAAACGAGATCGCCCGGGAGATCGAGTTCGCCGAGAAGCGGCGGGACGAAAGGAAGAAGGATCTCGCCGCGAAGTGGGAACGCATCCGCGAAGCGCAGCGGCAGCGGCAGGACGGCTCCTGGGAAAAGCTCCTTCACGAGCAGCGAGAGGAGACGATCCGAACGGAGCTGGCCGTCAAGGAGACCGAAAGAGCGCGGCGGGTGGCGTTGCTCGAGGCCGAGGCTGTCGCGCAGGTTGAGCAGCAGCGGATCATCGCCGAACGGCTGCGTCGCGAGTTTGAGTTGGAGCTGGGGAATCGCGAGTCCGACGCCCAGCTCGACAGGCTCAAGCGAGTGCAGGACATAAACCTCGACGGCCATGCCCGTCAGGTGCAGTTTGAGGCCGACCTCAAGGGACAGGCCGAGTCGCGGGCACAGAACCACGAAATCGAGAAGCTGAAGACGATGGGCACGCTCAGCGCCGAGGCGCTCATTGCCGCGAGCAATGGCGACAATGCCCGGGCCCTCGCCGAACTCAAGATGCAGGAGGCGAAGTCGCAGGCCGACATCCACATGGCGGGCCGGACCGACCAGCAGGCGCTCAACGAGGAGCGGCTGCGGCTCTACGAGAAGCTCAGCGAGGCGGAGAAGGCAAAGGCCGATGCGATCGCGAGTGTGTTTCAGCAGGCCCTCAAGGGGCAGCAGTCGGCCGTGGAGCAGATGATCACGGGTCTGGCCGCCGCGCACACGCCCGCGAGGACGGCCGCTCCCCGGGCCGCTGCACCGCCGCCCGCACCGGGCTCGGCGGCCGAGTGGCACCTGATCGGCGAGGGTAACGCACAGACGGGGCCGCACACGTTCCGCCAGGTCGAGATGATGATTCAGCAGGGGCGGATCATTGCCGAGGCGATGGTCTGGCGGGCCGGCATGGACGGCTGGTTGGCCTTGTCGGAGTGTGGCGAGTTTGCGGACGCGTTTGCGGCCGTGCCACCGCCTCCGCCGCCCCCACCTGCGGTGCCGCCCCGGGTTTGACCCACCTGTCGCCCGCTGTCATTGGAGGATTCCGTGGCCCTGTCTGACTTCGCCGCCCATCTGCGTGCGCAGCTTTCGGAGATCATCGCAACGCAGTTCGGACCCGAGGTGCCGGCCGACGCGATCCGT
>JBIIOL010000570.1:0-2759 GCA_044336965.1 Pirellulales bacterium
CTGGGCATCACCTTTCCGCCGGGCTACCACTACTGGAACTGGATCCGGGAGCCGCAGAGCCTGAAGTGGCACGTGCTCGGCTTCGTGCCGTTGATCCGCTACCTGCCAGTGATGTTCGCGCTGTGCGCCGGGGCGATCGTGCAGGTGCTGCTCTGGAAGATCCCGTTTCGCACCGGCATGATCGTCTTCGTGAGCCAGTTGCTCGTCGACATCTTCGCGATGGCGATGCTCTCGCTGGTGTTCAGCTTTTTCATCGGCGTTCAGGAGGGAGCCACTGCCAGGGCCCATCCCCGGCATGCGGCCGGCGGCCATGGAGGCGGTCACGCAGGCGGTCGCTCCGCGGAGGCTTTCCCCGACGGCCTGCCGGGGATGCAGCAACGCATCGAGCGACTGGGCGCGGAGGAAGGCCCGCTGGTCCGCCGGCTGTGGCAGCGGTGGGAATCGGTCAACCAGTTGTTGCGGCCACTCTATGACCTCTTGCAGCCGGTCACGCGGCACCTGCCACTGCCCGCCCGGGATTTTCTCAACGGCGGCGGATGGCTGCTCGTCATTCCCGGCGTGATCGCACTCCTAAGGTCCTGGCCCAGCCTCCGGCCCCGACGCAGCCGGGGTGTCTCGTCAGCAACTGACGCGAAAACGCCCATTTTGTGACGCTCCTCCGGCAACTCGGCCGGCCGTTTGCCCGGGGAAAAAATCCCCGCCTACCTTTGCCGCCTGCCTGGGCTTCCAGGCTTGTCCGTGTTTTTCTCGCAAAGGGGAACTCTATGAATCGCAGAATGTTTGCTGCAGCGGTGGCTGTTGCCGCCCTCTTCTTCTCGGTCGATGCGGCGTTTGCCGGCAGTCCTTCCACGCAGACCGTGCGGATCAAGAATGTCGGTGCGGCTCCGGTGGCAGTGTTCGCGGCCAATGGCTCCCCGACGGAAAGTCAGGTGCGGGCGGGCTATAAGCTCATCTCGCAAAACGGCGTAGCGCAGTTTGTCATCCGGAAGGGAGCTTCGGTCGGGGTTGCGGTCGACCCGACGACGGCCGCCACGATGAAGTCAAAAGCGGTCGTGAAAAACTCACTCCCGGCAGCGATCCTGCCCTTCACGTTCCCCAACAGTCGATTTGTCTATCTGGTCGCAACGGCCGGTGGGGCCAGTCCCACAATCAACTTCGCCGCTCCCGGCACGCGGTTTTAGCTGTTGGTGAAAAAAGCCATCCATGCCTGCTCCGTTTGGCATGGCGAGGGGCGTTTCCGGCGGGTTTTGGGGCTGCAAGGTGGCAGCCCAGACCCCCGCTCGTGGCCAGCCCGCCCGGGCCACGTTTCCAGGCCGCCGCCCCCCGACACGCGGCATTTTCGGCCGTCTACCCCACGGTGTTGTCGGGGGCAGGGCAAGATGGTAGCCTCATTGCCCAGTACGACTGACCTCGTCCGCACTCCAGTCCGTTCGGGAGCTTGGGTTTGTGCATCCGGCGATGGTCGCTCAGTCGAATTTGAGTTGGTTTGAGCTCCCGATTCTTTGAGGTTCTTTTTATGTCCCGGAAGATTTACGTGGGGAACCTGCCCTGGTCGACCACGTCCGCCGATCTTGAGGCGATGTTTTCCCCCCACGGTGCCGTGCGGGCTGCTGAAGTGATCTCCGATCGTGAGACCGGACGTTCGCGTGGTTTTGGTTTCGTCGAGATGGAGACCGACGAGGGCCTGCAGGCCGCGATCTCGGCCCTGAACGGCCACGAGGTCAACGGTCGTCCCCTGACGGTCAACGAAGCCCGTGAGCGCACTCCCCGCGCTGGCGGTGGTGGTGGCGGCGGTGGTGGTGGTCGCGGTGGCTACGGCGGCGGCGGCGGCGGTGGCCGTGGCGGCTACGGTGGCGGCGGCGGCGGCCGTGGTGGCTACGGTGGCGGCGGCGACCGCTACTAATCACTCCGTATCGTCAAGTTGCTGAAACACGCATCACGGGAGCCGGCGTCTCGCAAGATCCGGCTCCCGTGATCGTCTTCGACAAGCCTCGTAGAGAATGCGTCCCGCAAGACATCCCCCACAAGACACACTGCAAAGACACTGAAGGAAGCCGATGAGTCCCCCCCCAGCCAGAGGCAAGTTCGCGAAGACCGCCCGTAAGAAGGCCAAGCCGCGTGCGAAGGTCAAGCGGCGCGATCCCATCTTCATCGATGGCGCCCGTCCGCGGCCGATGTTCGTCGACTACAAGGATCTGGAACTGCTGGGCAAGCTCGTCAATCGTCAGGCCAAGATCCTGGGGCGTCGCAAGAGCGGCTGCACCGCAGCCAGCCAGCACGCCGTGACGCGGGCCATCAAGCAGGCTCGGTTCATGGCGCTGCTGCCTTACGTTGGTGAGTGACCGGTCAGACGCGAATCGACACGCAATCGACACGCGATGAAGAAGGTGAGCGGGCGTGAAACGCGAAGCCTCCGGTAACCGCGAAGCGTCCAGTCGAGAAGCCTCTGCTGGTCAGTGTGCCTCGCTCAAAACGCGCCGACGCGTCGAGTTTCGCGACACCGATGCCGCGGGGATCGTTCACTTCTCGGCGTTCTTTTTCTGGATGGAGTCGGCCGAGCACGAACTCCTCCGGTCGGTCGGTCTGCATGTGATCGACCGGCAGGCGGACGGCAGCGAATACAGCTGGCCCCGCGTCTCCGTTTCCTGTGACTACCGCTCGGCGATCCGCTTTGGCGACGAAATCGACATCGCCGTGCACGTCGCGGAGTTGGGCAGATCGAGCGTCACCTACCGGTTTTTCTTCGAGCACGATAGCCG
>JBIIOL010000571.1:0-2749 GCA_044336965.1 Pirellulales bacterium
ATCGGGCCTGGCTGGAGCGGTGCTACCACAAGCTGCTGTTGAACTTCACCAGTTGGGTGAACAGGGTCGATCGCGAAGGCCACAATGTTTTCGAGGGAGGCTTTCTCGGCCTCGACAACATCAGCATCTTCGACCGGAGCGAGCAGCTCGAGGACGGTGCCTCGCTCGAACAGTCAGACGCGACCGGCTGGATGGGGATGTTTTCGCTGATCATGATGCGGATGTCGCTGGAGTTGGCCAAGGAAAACCCCGTCTACGAGAGCATGGCGTCGAAATTTCTCCAGCACTACGCCCACATCGCCTATGCGATGAAGCACATGGGCCGCCGCGACTACGCCCTCTTCGACGAGGAGGACGGCTTCTTCTACGACGTGCTGCGGCACGCCGATGGCCGGTATCAGAAGTTCCGGGTGCGGTCGCTCGTGGGGCTGATCCCGATGTTCGCTGTCGAGCGGCTGGAGGCGAAGTGGATCGAGCCCTTCAAGGAGTTCTCCGCCAACCTGAACTGGTTCATGCACAACCGGGCCGACATGGTGGCGAAGGTGATCCAGCGGGTGCCGCAGGCCGACGGCTCGACCACGCATCTGCTGACGATCATGAACTTCGCGCAACTCACGCGGCTGTTGGGCCGGCTGCACGACCCGGATGAGTTTCTGTCGCCGCATGGCGTGCGATCGCTCTCCAAGAGGCACCAGCGCGAGCCGTTCGAATTCGAGGGGCGTCGGGTGGGCTACGAGCCGGCGGAGTCGACGACGAAGCTCAAGGGGGGCAATTCCAACTGGCGGGGGCCGATCTGGTTTCCGACGACGTTCCTGATCATCGAGTCGCTGCGGAAGCTGGGCACCGCCTTCGGGCCGGATGTCTGTCTGGAAACTCCGGCGTCGGCCGGCCAGCCGATCGGCTTCCGCGCGATGGCCCACGATATCGCCCGGCGGCTGACCGGTGTTTTTCTCCTTGATGACTCCGGCCGCCGGCCTGTCTGGGGCGACACGCCGCGGTTTCAGGACGATCCGCGGTGGCGGGATGAACTGCTTTTCTACGAATACTTCCATGGCGACACGGCCGCCGGGCTGGGGGCGAGTCACCAGACCGGGTGGACGGCGCTCGTGGCCAACCTGATCGATGAATGGCGGTGAAACACCGCCAGCAAGCCGCGGCTCAGGCGCAATCGGTCCCGTTGGCACTTGCACAGTGACCGATGGCCGTCGTATCGTCGGGTCTTTCCGTTTCTCGGAGGTTCCGTCGTGAAGATCAGCTTCGCCTGCCCGCACTGTGCGAAGCCGCTCGTGGTGGATGCGGCGTTGGCGGGCCGGACCGGCCGCTGCCGCCACTGCGGGCAGCGCACGGTCGTGCCGAAAGGTCCGTCGGCGGCCGCCGATTGGCGAACGGCTGTTGCCAGCCAGCTGCCGTCCGCAGGCGGACGCCCATCCGCGGCAACCGATCGTCCCGCCCCGAAGCCCGCGGCGGATGTGGCGGGCGACTACTCGCTGCGTCCCGTCACGCCGGTCAACGTGCCGGCGCTCGCCGCGTCGGACTGGGACAACGCCGAGTTGGGGCCGGCCGTCGCTGCACCACCGTCCGTCTTCGCATCGCCTGCGACCGTCGTTCGGCCACCGTCTCGCGTTGCTGCCCCACGCGCCGTTCCCCCGACTGCAGCAGCCAGCCCGACGTCAGCAAACTTCTTCGCGCTCGTGACCAACATCGTCGCGCCGCTGGTGAACCGTGTCGCGCCGGGTGCCGTGCGGCCGGCGCCGAACGGGGCATCACCGGGGCTCGTTGCCTACCGGTTGTTCTTCGGTCTGTTGGGGCGGGTGACGACCTGGATCAGCGAGACCAGCTACACGGTGTCGTTCATCCTCATCATTCTGGCGGTTGCCAGCGGGATGATTGGCCGGCATTCGCTGGCCACGACGGTGTGCGGTGCGATCGTCGCCCTCAACCTCGTCGGCATCGCAGGAGACATCACCAGTCTTGTGACCCTGTCGTTCCGGAAGAATCCCCTGCAGGGTGCGCTCTTCCTCGTCCCCCCGTTCACGCTTTACTACCTGTGGACTGACTGGTACCGCTACCGTGACACGGTCCTGCGGATGCGGATCCCGCTGGTGACGCTCGCGGTCGTCGTCGCGGCGTATGCCTACGTGCCCTGGCTCCGTGGCGGCATCAAGGCAAAGGTGCCCGGCGTCGAGTCGGTCGAAAAGGCGGTCGAGACCGTCGAGGGGGAACTCGCCGGCCAGAAGGGCGTTCTCGACGAGGGACTCAAGAAAGCGAAGTCATGGCTCCGAGAGGCGCCGTTGCCAGCCCCGTCGTCCCTGCCCGGCTTGCCCGGCACTCACCAGCCTGCCCACGGTGGGAAGCCGTAACGGTCAGACGCCCGGCTGCGGTGTCACGCACCGCCGCTACTCCCGAAGAAAGACACATTCATGCGTGCAGCGAACGACACCACCAGCCGCCAGGACGCCCCACGCTCGTCCGATGATGGCGACGACATCGACCTCGATTTGGCGACGGAAGACGCTGCGGACGCCGCGTCAGGCATCACGTTGGGAAGCCCGCAGGAGGACGAGAACGGCATCGCCACACCGCAGCTGCGGTGGCGGCTCGCAGCCGTTGCCGGATTCCTGTCGCTCTTTCATCTGGCGTTCGCCCTGGTCAAGGTGACCGGGCCCGCGTCGGCCCTCACGGCTTCGTCCGATGCTCCGACGTGGTCACTGCTGCTGCGGGCGGCGGTGGCGGGGATCACGTGTGCCCT
>JBIIOL010000572.1:0-2747 GCA_044336965.1 Pirellulales bacterium
AACAGCCATGCCGAAGTGGTTTCGCCATCCGGAAGATGTCGCTCCCGTCTGCTGCATCGTGTCGCTCTTCCTGCTCGATCTGCTCGTCTATTTCTTCGTGCATGACGTGCGGCTACTGACGCTGTGGCTCGCGCTGGCCGTCTGGCCAAAGATGTTCATCTGCGCCTGGAATCACCACCACCAGCACCTGTTCACGTTTCACAGCCCACTGCTGAATCGTCTGCTGGAAATCGTCTATGCGATCCACACCGGCATCACGACCAATGCCTGGGTGTTGCACCACGTACTCGGCCATCACATCAACTACCTCGACCAGACCAAAGACGAATCGACCTGGAAGCGACGCGACGGCACGATGATGGGGGAGATCGAATACACGCTGAAGACCGCCGCCACTGGCTATACCAGGGCCTTCCATGTCGCCCGCCGGTATCCCCGGCAACGGGCTGGGTTCCTGGGAATGGGGGCCGTCGTGCTCGTGCTGCTCGCGGCAGCCTTCTACCACGACTGGGTCAATGCTCTGTTCGTGTTCGCTGTACCGATGCTGGTCGGGTATCTCATCACCGTCTGGCATACCTACTGCCACCATGCCGGCCTCGACACCCAAAACCACTACGAGGCCTCGCACAACATCATGCACCGGTCATACAACGTGCTCACCGGCAACCTCGGCTATCACACGGCCCACCATGTGAAGCCGAAGCTGCACTGGTCGAAGCTGCCCGAGTTTCATGCCTCGATCGCAGACCGGATTCCACCGCACCTCTACCAGGAGCCGTTCTTTCCGATCAGCCTCCTGCCGGCCGGTGAGATCACTCCCCCGCCAGCCGCCGTCTGATCTCGGCGAGCCGCTCGGAAAGATCCCGCTCGAAGCCGCGATCGGTCGGCTCGTAATACCGCTTTTCCACGCCCAGATAATCCTGCGCGGCGATGCCTTCGGGTGCATCGTGGGCATACTCGTAGCCCTGGCCGTGGCCGAGCTGCTTGGCACCGGCATAGTGCTTGTCTTGGAGATGCCGCGGCACCGGGATCACGGCCTGCTCGCGGACGTCGCGGCGGGCGGCGCCGATGGCTGTCGTGCAGGCATTGCTCTTGGGGGCCAGTGCAAGGTAGGTGACCGCCTGCGACAGCGAGAGCTGGCATTCGGGAAGCCCGACGAACTCCGTCGCCTGCATCGCCGCCACCGCGATCATCAGGGCACGCGGATCGGCATTGCCGATGTCCTCGCTGGCCAGGATCACGAGCCGCCGCGAGAGAAACCGCACGTCCTCGCCCCCTTCGAGCATCCGCGCGAGCCAGTAGAGGCCCGCATCGGCGTCGCTGCCCCGGATGCTCTTGATCAGGGCGCTCGCGCAGTCATAGTGCGTGTCGCCCGAGTCGTACGTGATCGCCTTCCGCTGCACGCTCTCGCGGGCCAACGCTCCCGTGAAGACAAGCGGCCGCTCGGAGCTCGAGAGCACGCCGATCTCGAGAGCGCCGAGTGCCCGGCGGGCGTCGCCGTCGGACGTCTCCACGAGCAGGGCGACTGCCTCGGGCGTAAGTTCGATCCGCTCGTTGCCCAGACCTTGCTCGCGGTCGGCGACCGCCCGCCTGAGAACCTCCGCAATGTCTTCCCTCGACAGGGCTTCCAGTTCGAAGATGCGGCTGCGGCTGACCAGGGCGCTCGTCAGCGCGAAGAAGGGATTCTGCGTGGTGGCGCCGATCAGCGCAATCACGCCGTTCTCCACATCGGGCAGAAGCACGTCCTGCTGGGCCTTCGAGTAGCGGTGAATCTCGTCGACGAAGAGGCAGGTCTTCTGACCGTCGTCCTCGAGGCGGCGGCGGGCGGCCTCGAGCACATCGCGGACATCCTTCACGCCGGAAGCGGTGGCGGAGAGTTCCACGAACCGCCGCTTTGTCTCGCGGGCGATGATCTCGGCAAGCGTCGTCTTGCCCACGCCGGGCGGCCCGTAGAGGATCACGGAGCCCAGCCGGTCGGCCTCGATGAGCCGCCGCAGGAGCGTGCCCGGCCCCACCACCTTCGTCTGCCCGACATAGTCGGCCAGCCGCCGGGGACGCATCCGGGCGGCCAGCGGCGCGGCCCGGGCGACATTCGCGGCCCGCGAGGCGGAGAAGAGATCGGCCATGGAATACGCTTGGGCCGCCGGCGGCGGAGACGGTGGATCACACGCTCTGATTCTCGCCGTCGCGACGGTTTCGGGAAGCCCGCGCGTCTGGCGACACGGCTTTCCCGAGTCAGCGGCGGACCAGAGGCACGAACGGCAGGACGGGCCGCACGGTCCGGGTCATCCGCCACGACACCGTCACCGGAGCGGCAAGGGCCTCGTTTGCGGCGTCGAAGATACCCGTGCCCGCGGCCTTTAATCGCAGCGTGTAGGTGCCCGCCAGATGCGTGCTGCGGATGGTCGTGATTGTATAGGTGATCTGGTCTGTGGTCGTGATCCGCGCCCCTGCCAGCGACGCGGTCGTGCGGCCGCGGAGGAGCACGAAGTCGTCGAGCGTCACGCCGCGCACCGCCCGGTTGAAAGTGACCGTGAGCGTCGTGACCGGCCGGGCCGTGGTCGCGGCGACCGCGCGGAAGGTGGCCGTCAGACGAGGCGACGGTGCAGATGGCGGCGGGAGCACGGTCGGCAAACCGGCAGACGCCACCGGTGACACCACGCCCGGCGCCAACGAATAGTCGCCGCGGGATGGATCGGCGAGCACTGGCCGCACGGTGTTGATGGCATTACCGGCGACCACATCGG
>JBIIOL010000574.1:0-2746 GCA_044336965.1 Pirellulales bacterium
GCATCGAGGTGTTTCGCGATATCGACTCCAACCACAATGCCAAGGTCGACCAGTCTCGCTGGCTCAATTCCTCCGGCAGCCGCTGGGGGCTTGATGAAGACGAAAATGGCGTGATCGACGCATGGAAGGCGATCTCTGCGGAGGAGGTCTGCCGGGAACTGGTCGAGGCGATCAAGTCGCGCGACGCAGCGACCTTCCAGCGGCTTCTGCCCACCAAAGCGGATTTGGAGTCGGCGGGCTTCGAGGGCCAGCGGCTGACGGAACTGCTGGAGCGAGTGGCCGCAGCTCCCGCCGAATTCGCCCGCGTCGCGGCTACCCAGAAGCAGTTCGGCCCCGAGGCGAAGTGGAGCACGATGATGACGCCCCAGCCCGCTGGCACGCTGCCGGCCGGCAGCGACGGGGTGGCCCGGGACGTGCTCGCCTACGACAACGTGATGGCCATCGTCGAGAGTGGGGCGAAAAACGGTCAGGTCTTCGTCGGATCTCTGGTGCGATGCGGTGACGCGTGGCGGCCGGTGGCGGCGCCGCAGCTGTCTGGCGAGCAGGGCGAGATTGCCGAGGCGGTGGGATTCTTCTCGCCCAGGGTGGGACCTGGCCAGCAGTCCGATGCCGGCCCCCAGTCGAGCGAGAAGCTCAAGCCCCTTTTGGGCAGGTTGCGTGACCTCGAGACGAAGATGGCGGGCGTCGACGGTGACGCTCGCAAGAAGCTCGCCGAAGAGCAGGTGGCGATTCTGGGGCAGGTCGTGGAGACAGCCGACGCTTCTGAGCGGCCGTTCTGGGTGCGGCAATATGCCGAGACGCTCGCAGCCGGCGTTCAGGACGGCTCGCTCGCCAATGGCACTGCCAAGCTGGAGCAGTTGGTCACGGCCGTAGCGGCCGATGAGCCGCTGGCCGGGTTTGTCGTGTTTCGTCTGGCTCAGGCTCGATATGCCGCCAACATGCAGCAGCCGGGGGTCGATGTCGACAAGGTGCAGGCTGCCTGGCTCGAGGAGCTGCAGGCGTTCGTGGCCAAGCATCCCGCCTCGCCCGATGCGGCCGAGGCGATGCTGCAGATGGGCATCGCCGACGAGTTCTCCGGCAAGGAGCGGGAGGCGCTCGATCGCTATGCCGCGATCATCAAGAATTTTCCGGAGTCGGTGCCCGCACGGAAGGCTCGGGGGGCGGCACGCCGCCTGGAGAGCGTGGGCAAGCCGCTGTCGCTCTCTGGTGTGGCGATCGACGGCAGGCAGGTGTTGCTGGAGTCGCTCCGTGGAACCCCCGTGCTCGTCCACTACTGGGCCACGTGGTGCGAGCCGTGCAAGGTCGACATGGCACAGATCCGTGAGTTGGTGGCGAAGTATGGGCCGAAGAAGCTCTCCGTCGTCGGGATCGCCCTCGATTCCGACAAGCAGCAGTTGGAGAAGTTTCTGAAGGCCAAGCCCATCGCCTGGCCGCAAATCCACGAGGCAGGTGGCCTCGATGGTCGCCTGGCTGAAGAGTTGGGTGTGTTGACACTCCCGACGATGATCCTCCTCGATGCCGAGGGCAAGGTCGTCGATCGCAACGTCGTGATCACCGAGTTGGAAAAGAAGATCGACGCGTTGCTCGAGGGCAAGTGACCTTCGGCGGGGGCCCGGTGGGGCGATCCTCGAGTGGAAACTGGCTTTGCGGAGCGGATGGCTCGTTCGCTAGTGTCTGGCCATGACGCTTTTTGCACTCGCCGTGAGTCCCCTGCTCTGCACCCTTGGTGTTATCCAGATTCTCGGGATCGCGGCTGCCGCCTCGGCACGGTTGGCAGAGGGGACCAGGTATGAGCGGGGCGGTCAGTGGCTCTGCCTGCTGTCGCTCGTCGTGGTCGGCGGGTTGTGCGGCTGGAGCCTGCAGTTTGGGCCTGGATCGAGCGCCGCCTGTGCCGTGACGCTCACGTTGATGACGCTCATCGCCATCATCGATTTCCAGTAGCCTGTCCAGCGTTTGGACTGCTGCCGACGTCGGGGGTGGCCCCTGTCCGGCATGCCATCGGCCAGGCCCCTCTTTGCCTGTCCTGTGCAGCTTTTCCGGACTGTTCGGAGTTTTCGTTGGCAGCAGAAAAAAACTCCCCTTCGGCATGATCGTGCGCCGAAAAGAATCCGGGAGAAAGGTCGGGCGTGAGTGCCCCCCTCTTTCCGGAAGGGCCTTCAGCAGCTTTTGTGCGGGCCGCAGCCGAATCGATCCAAGGAGCCATGCATGTCCATTCTGAGATCCGCATTCGTGATGGCCGTGGTCGGCACATCGTTCGTTCTGCCGACAGCGCGAGCCGATGATCTCGCGGGATCCGTGGCCACGAAGCTGCGGGAGTCGGGGGCTTTGGCTGGTTACAAAGTCAACGTGAAGGCCAAGTCAGGCACCGTCTGGCTCGAGGGCCGGGTTGCCGATCAGAAGCAGCTCGCTGCTGCCCTGAGCCTCGCCGAGAACACGCCTGGTGTGGAGCGCGTGGTGAATCGCCTCGCGATCGGCAAGCAGGCTGAACCGGCCGGAGCAGCACAGGCGTTCAACATGCCATCCTCGGCATGGGGAGTCGTTGGCATGCCCTCCCCTGCTGCGGCCAAGAAGGGCCCGACCCCCGCCTCGGCCGCGAGAGCCTTGGCGGAAGCGTCTTCCGCCGCCGGCGAAGCCAAGCCCGCCTCACGTGGCCTGCTTGCCTTCGGTGGCCAGGAAGCCCCCGTGCAACTTACCCAGGCGTTGTCTCCCGCCGCGAAGCCGCAGCCTGGCTCGCCTGGCAGGCAAA
>JBIIOL010000573.1:0-2746 GCA_044336965.1 Pirellulales bacterium
AGTTGCATGCGCACGCGCTCGGCCAGCTTTCGGCGGTCGGCCGTCTGTGATTCGGTCGCCGGCTGCCGCGACGCCCCCATCTTGAATCCACGTGCCTCGGCACCGATGCGAAAACCCTCGGGAAAGTCCGGGGCCTGGATCAGCGGATCAAAGAGTTCCGTGAGCTGACGTTGCAGCCCCATCGCCGTCTCGATGTCGCCTGCACGAACGGTGTCGTAGATCCGACGCGTCAACTCGGGCGCCACACCGCTCGTGGCATGGGTGCCGCCGTCGCAGCCGACCGCCAGCATTGGCACGAGCGCAGGATCCCACCCGGTGAGAAACGCGAAGTCGGGGCGGACGGGCCGCACGGCGGCGATCAGCCGGATCATGTGAGAGACGTCGCCACTGGAATCCTTGATGCCGATGATCCGCGGAAACTCCTCGGCAAGCCGCTTCACGGTGGGCACGTCGATCGGCGACGCGAGCATCGGAATGTTGTAGAGCGTGACATCGATCGGACTCAGCCGCCCGATCTCGCGGAAATAGGCATGCACACTCTCCGGCGAGAGGCGGTAGTAAAACGGCGACACCACCGCCACCGCCCGGGCCCCCGCTTCCAGGCAGTGCTCACAGGCCCGGATCGTTTCGGAAACGTTCGCCTCGGCGGCACCAGCCACCACTGGCACCCTCCCTGCCGCGGCCGCGCAGACCACCTGCACGATCCGCTTCCGCTCCTCGACGGTGAACCGCAGGAACTCTCCGGTGGATCCATTGGGATAGAGCCCGTGCACGCCCCGATCGATGAGCCAGCAGACGTAACGGGCGAGTTCGTCCTCGTTGATGCGGCCACGTTCGTCGAGCGGCACCATGTGGGGAACGAGGATGCCGTCGATCGTCGCGGATGATGTCGTCATGGAATCGATACTTTCTTGGTTTGGACGTGTTTCACTCATGCCTGCGCTTTATCGCACGACCCGGGCGCCACCGCCGGCGATCTGCTTCTCGACCTCTTTCCGCGTGGCCATGGAGGTGTCGCCCGGAGTGGTCGAGGCCAGCGCCCCGTGGGCCGCACCATACTCCACCGCCTTCTGCGGGTCGTTGAATTCGAGGAACCCAAACGCGAGGCCGCTGGCAAAGCTGTCGCCGCCCCCCACCCGGTCGAGAATCTCGAGTTCTGGATACTGACGGCTGTCGTAAAACTTCCCGTCGTGCCAGCAGATCGCGCTCCAATCGTTTTTCGTGGCGGTGATGACGCGGCGGAGCGTCGTCGCCGCCACCTTGAAGTTGGGGAACGCCTTGACAGCCGTCTCGATCATCTTCCGGAAGGCGTCGGTCTCGATCGTGCTGATGGCGTGATCGACACCCTGCACCTCGAAGCCGAGCGACGCCGTGAAATCCTCCTCGTTGCCGATCATCACATCGACGTGCTTGGCAATCTCGCGATTCACCTCCTGAGCCTTTGCCAGCCCCCCGATACTCTTCCAGAGGCTGGGTCGGTAGTTGAGGTCGTACGACACGATCGTGCCGTGCTTCTTGGCCGCCTTGACGGCCTCGATCGTCAGGGCGGCCGTCGTCGCCGACAATGCCGCGAAGATGCCGCCGGTGTGCAGCCAACGCACGCCGAGCGTGCCGAAGAGATGATCCCAGTCGACGTCGCCTGGCTTCATCTGACTGGCCGCCGAGTTGCCCCGGTCGGGCACGCCCACTGCGCCCCGGATGCCAAACCCTCGCTCGGTGAAGTTCAGCCCGTTGCGGACCGACCGGCCGATGCCGTCGTCCGGCTTCCACTGGATATAGTCGGTGCAGACGCCCCCCTGCATGATGAAGTCTTCGATCAGGTGTCCCACCTCGTTGTCGACGAAGGCGGTGACCACGGCGGTCTTCAGGCCGAAGCACTTTCGCAGGCCGCGGGCGACGTTGTATTCGCCGCCCCCTTCCCACACCTGGAAATGCCGCGTCGTGCGGATGCGGCCCTCCCCCGGGTCGAGCCGGAGCATGATCTCGCCCAGCGAGACCTCGTCGAACGCACATGAATCCTTCGGCTTGATCGGCAGTGCCATGCGAATCTCCTGTTGCCTGTACCTTCCGGGAATGCGGCCGGTGAGTCCCTTCCGAACGCCCTACGCTGTTTTCAGCGTGCTGATATCGAATTGGGCGATGCCTGCCTCGGTGGCGATCTCATTGAGGGCCTCCACCTCGGCTTTCGAAAAGAGCAGGCCCCCGGCCGCATCGCTGCGGGCCGCGGCCTCGGCCTCGATCTGACCGGGCAGCATGCACTGCTCGTTGCCGTGGCCGAGTACATCGGCCAGCACGGCCTTCACGTTCGCCTGCTGGCTGCGGCCGCCGGAAAATGCGCCGCCCGAGATCGCGTCGGGATGGATCACCTGGAAGAAGAACGCGCAGCCCTGCTTCTCGCCCGCCACCGGCGTCCGGCTGCGGATCGTCGGAATCGAGCCACCGATGAAGCCCGCCACGATCTCGTTGATGAGCGACAGCCCGTAGCCCTTGTGGTCGCCGAACGGGATCAACGACACCGCCTTGTCGGGATCGGTCGTGGGCTTGCCGTCCTTGTCCACGGCGGCATTCGGAGGCAATGGCTTGCCCTCGCGCTTCAACTGCTGCACGCGGCCCATCGCAATCACGCTCGTCGCCCAGTCGATCACGATTGGAAATCCGACCGCGTCGCTCGTTGGAAATCCCCACGAGTGCGGATTGGTGCCGAGCGTGGGGAACACGCCGCGAAACGGCACCACCTCGGTCAGCG
>JBIIOL010000575.1:0-2740 GCA_044336965.1 Pirellulales bacterium
GACAGCGCAGCAGGTGCTCACCGCCATTGAAATTGACAATGATCACCGTCACCGGCGCGAAAGGGCTGACAGACATCGACACGCTGGGCTGAACTCTGAGATGGATGGCAGAATTCGTCCCATCCTACCTACAGCCGTTCTGTCGTGGATCTGTGCGATCGCGCACGCCCCCATATCATTCGCTGCACTCCTCGCCCCCATGGAGCCCGCTGGACGGATCGCCCACACAGCACATAAACCGTTGCCCACCATTGAGTTAGATCGCCCAATGACAGTGCGATTGGGGACCGCGGCAGGAATTGTGAGCGCCATGTGACGATAATTTGGGGTACGATCGTTGTCATGACAGCGTCATTCAATTGACCGCGAAAGCGGCCGACGGCGTTGCACGTCAAAAGTGGGCGCAACCCAGACTCACAGGAGAGGGATCCATGGGCAGATCACATGGGGCGGGTGGAACTGAGCGGCCTTCCAAAAACTGCGCGGGCCCAGTGTCACGACGCAGCTTTCTGGAGATCGGCGCCATCGGAGCGACCGGCCTGGGGCTCTCCGATCTGCTGCGGCTGCGTGCCGAGGCGGCGTCGCCGACTTCCCCGGACGACACCGCCGTCATCTTCATCTGGCTACCGGGCGGGTTTCCCCACATGGAAACCTACGACATGAAGCCCGAGGCCCCCGCCGAATACCGCGGCGAGTTCAAGCCGGTGAAGACCAACGTTCCTGGGATCGAGGTCACCGAACTCTTCCCGCTCCATACGAAGGTGGCCGATCGCTTCTCCTTGATCCGCTCGATCTCCCACGACTTCGCCGACCACGGCGGCGGCCACAAGCGGCTGATGACCGGCCGGATTCCCAAGACGCCGGTCGGTACGGTCAACGATGCACCCGCCTGCCCGTCGGTCGTCGCCAAGATGCGCGACTCCATCTCCCGCGGCCTGCCCCACAACATCCTCATGCCCGACGACGGCCGGCAGGGCGTCGACACGTTCGCTTTCGGTTCGGCCTATCTCGGTCCGTCGTATGCACCCTTCACCATCCCCGGCAACCCCAGCGACAAGGCCTTCCAGGTGAAGAACCTCTCGCTGACGAGCGACATGGCAACGCGGCTCGCTGACCGGCGATCGCTGCTCGGCGGCGTCGATCGCCTGCGGCGCGAGGTCGACCGCTCCGGTGCGATGGCCGCCATGGACCGGTTCAACACCAAGGCCTACGACCTGCTCACGAGCGAGGCCGCACGCAATGCGTTTGACCTCTCGCAGGAAACCGCCGAGGTCCGCGAGCGGTATGGCAACCATTCCTGGGGACAGCGCACGCTGATGGCCCGACGCCTCGTCGAAGCTGGCGCGAGCTTCGTGAGCGTGGTGCTCGAAAACCCGATGGCCCCCGGCGGCCTGCCCTTCGGCACGACCTACAACTGGGACTGCCACGCGGTGAACTGCCACATCTTCACCGACACGCGGTTCCGCGCCCCTTACTACGACCAGACTGTCACGGCCCTGATCGAGGATCTCTACGCCCGCGGCCTCGACAAGCGGGTGCTCGTCGTCGCTACCGGTGAGTTCGGCCACACGCCGCGGATCAACTATGCGGTCGGCACCGCCACTGGCGTCAAGCAGCCGGGCCGCGACCACTGGCCACGGGCGATGTCGGTGCTCGTCTCCGGTGGCGGCCTGAAAATGGGCCAGGTGGTGGGCTCCACCAACGCCAAGGGAGAGGATCCCAAGGATCGGCCGCTCACCCCCAACGACCTCTGGGCCACGGTCTACCGTCATCTCGGCATCGACTACAGCCACTCGTTCTTGGATCACACAGGCCGACCGATGCCGATCCTGCCGTTCGGAAATCCCATCCGCGAACTCATCTGACCAGCCGTGCGTGGTGCTGCGAACACTGAGGCGACAACCATGACACGACATGCTGCCAGCCGCGTTGCCCTGGCCATGCTTGCCTGTATGACGGCCGTCCTGTGGGCCATGGTCGGTGTCGCCGACGAGTCCCCTGCCGCAGCAACCCCTGCCCCTGCCCCTGCCCCTGCAGCGACGGCGGCACCGGCCGCGATCGGCCGCCCTGTGTCGCTCTCGATGCACAACGGCCGCCCCGATGGCGAAGCCGTCGTGCTGCGTGGCGAGGATGCCCGTCAGCAGGTGGTGGTGATGGGCACCGACACCGAAGGCAAAACGTTCGACCTCACCCGCGTCGCCGCGTTCACCTCTCTGCCGGCCGGCGTGGTCGCCATCGACGAGCAGGGCGTGGTGAGCCCGCTGGCCAACGGCGCGGCAACCATCACCGCCACGATCGCGGGCACGCCCCCACTGACCGCCACTGCATCGTTCACCGTCGAGAGCTTCGAGCAGAATCCCGGCTACGACTTTGCGAACCGCATCGTTCCGATCCTCACGAAGAACGGCTGCAACGGTGGCGGCTGCCACGGGGCGGCTAACGGACAGAACGGCTTCCGCCTGTCGCTGCTCGGCTTCGAGCCTGCGGAGGATTACGAGCATCTGATCAAGGAATCGCGGGCACGGCGGCTTTCCTTCGCCGCCCCCGATCAGAGCCTGCTCTTGCAGAAGGGCACGGGCCTCGTGGCGCATGGCGGCGGCGGGCGGCTCGAGCCCGGTTCCACCGACTACAAACTGATCCGTAACTGGATCGCTGCCGGCGGCCCGCCGGCCAGCCCCACCGCCCCGCGGCTGGCGAAGCTCGAGGTCTATCCCGCGTGGCGGCTGATGGCGCCGCACGT
>JBIIOL010000576.1:0-2737 GCA_044336965.1 Pirellulales bacterium
CCGAGCGAATCAAGGTGCCTCCGATCGGCGTGATCGCTCGCCGTTCGACGCAGACCGTCGCCGTTGCCGATCCGGTGATTGCCTCGGTGATCCGTTTCGTAGGCGAAAGGGCGTGCGGACGAGTGGAGATTCGAGATGTCGTCCGCGAAAGCGGCCTCTCGCGTTGGGTGCTCGAAGACCGTTTCCGTCGGGCGCTTGGGCACTCAATCCACGACGAGATCCTGCGGGTGCGGCTCGCGGAGGCGCAGCGGCTGGTGACCACGACCGACCTTCCCCTGAAAGTGATCGCGCCCCGGGCTGGTTTCCTTTCGGTCTCCTACATGACCACGCTCTTCCGCCGCCATCTTGGGGCGACGCCGGCCGCGATGCGCCGCGATGCCGGCAGTGAGCACTTTCCGATCACCGGACCAACCTGACGAACTCCCGATCGCCATGGCTCTCCAACTCATCTGTCTCCATACCTCTTGTTGACTCCCACCACCCCTCCGAAGGAATCGCTCCATGTCTCGTTCACTGAGTCGCATCGCCCCTGACTGGTGGGATTACACGACCCTCGATGCCGAGATCATCCGCGATGCGGCGGCCCTTACGGCAGACAGCCTCAGCAGGCTCTCGCGGCCTGGATTTCGTGTCGTCTTCTACGACACCCTCGAAGACTTCTATCTCGCCGAGGCCCTTGAATACATCACCGCATGGAAGCAGGCGACCGCCGATGACCCGGTCGGCATCTGCGGGCCGATCGGACCGACCGAGCAGTTGCCGCTGGTGGCCCGGCTCGTCAACGAACTCGGCCTCGATCTGCGGCACGCCCACTTCTGGGGCATGGACGAGTGGTATGAAGATGGCCGCGAGGTGCCGGTCACGCATCCGCTTTCGTTTGAACGGGCCGACCGCGAATTGTGTTTCGATCGGATCCGGCCGGAGCTGCGGATGCCCGAGGCCAATCTGCATTTTCCAAAGGGCGACGTGGGGGCCTATGAAGCAAGCTGGGAGACCGCCCGCTGCGCCGTGATGCAGGGCGGCCAGGGGGACATCAAGCACTGGGCGTTCAACGACCCGGTCCGCCGTGACGGAAAATACGCGAACCACCCGCCGTCCGCAGAAGAGTATCGACGACTGGGGACGCGAGTCGTCGATCTCCACCCCGTGACGCTGGCGCAGAATGCCCGCACGAGCGGCGGCGGCAACATCACGATGGTTCCGCAGAAGGCGATCACGGTGGGGCCTGTGCAGACCTGGAAGGCGGAGAAAGTCTCGATCTGGCAGGCGGGCGTGCACGACAATCCGCTCGGACAGCGGCTCACTGCCCTGATGATTTCGAAACGCATCGTTGACTCGGCCGTTCCCATGTCGCTGCTCGCCGATCATCCGAACGTGCAGTTCAACTATTACGTGGCGGGCCTTGGCACCTGCGCCGTCGAGATGCACTGAGTGCCAACCACGCGGGGCCCTGTGGAGAGTGTTCGGCGACGATGCCCTTCAGGGAAAGCACTTCCGGTCAGTGGATGGGAAGCTCATGCTCAGTTCGCTCCTGTCCTCGCTCTGGAGCGATCGGCGGGCTTCTGTGTCGAATGGCCACCGGCGTGCCGAGGCGGGCGTTCAACCGTTCGTCGGCACGGCCCTCCACGATCGCCGCCTCGATGAAGCCCTGCGAGCCGACCAGTGCCACGGCCGTGCCAGGGACAGCTTCGCCATAGGTGCGCACGATGGTCGTGATCTCGTGCGGGCCCACGCAGAGCCGGCCGGCCGAGTGGAGCCGCGGCAGGAGTGAGTCCGGGAGGTTCGTCACCAGATTGCCGAAGGCATCGACGTGGATGATTTCACCGTGGATGCCTGTCGGCGTTTCCAGATGCGAGGGGCAGTGAAACGCAGCCAGCGTGTCGAGGGAACGGCCCAGCGACTCGGGGTTCAGTCCGTCGATGAGCCGCGCAGCCAGGGGCGCGAGCACGTCGCGGCCGTGGAACGTCGCCGCCGCGTCGGACGGCACGCCGAGCCTGCGTGCTGCCATCAGCGGCAGCCTCGCAAGTGCGAGCGAGAGCACGCCGTTGTCGGGGCAGAGGAATTCCTGGTGCGCGTCGGGAGTGCCCAGCCGGGCCCAGACGAGAACGCGGTCTGTGCCGACACCGGGATCGACCACCACGATGTGGAGCGTGCCGGAGGGAAACGCCGGGCAGCCCTGGCCCACGAGCCACGCGGCGGCGCGGATGTCGTGCGACGGCACGTCGTGGGAGATGTCGACGAGCGTGAACGGAGTTGTGGCGTGCAGGAGCCGGCCCTTCAGCTCGGCCACATACCCGCTGCCGGAGCCAAAGTCGGTGGTGAGCGTGACGACGCGAGTCATGCCGCTTGCCGTCCTCCGCCCTCTTCAAGTCCGCCCACTGCGGCCGTCACTCCATCCCGCGGATCAGGTCGATGCAGGTGGCCCGCACCTTTCCCGGATTGACGTTCGGGTTTTTCTTCTTCGCCTGGCCGATCAGCCCGGCGGCTGCCTGCTCCTTGCCGCTCTTCACGTCGGCCACGATCTTCGGGTTGGCCGCCAGCAGCTCGCGGCAGAGGGCGATCACGTCGTCGTCGCTGACGGCCGAGATGCCCATGCTCGCCACCACTTCGTCCACCGGCCGGCCGCTGGTCACCATCTCTGCGAAGATCTCGCGACCGCGACTGGTGTCGAAGTCGCCCTTCATCACGCGGCCGATCAGGTCGGCCAGACCCGCCGGCCGGATCGGAAAGGCGGCGA
>JBIIOL010000085.1:0-9490 GCA_044336965.1 Pirellulales bacterium
AGGCAGGCTCTCTGTCTCATCGAGGCAGACATCGCAGGCGCCGCACGGCTCGGTGCCGTAGGCCTGGCCGAAATATTCGGAGAGCGCGGCATGGCGACAGCGGGCGGCCTGCGCGTAGCGACGCATGGCGTGGAGGTGGCCGACCTGTCCGGCGATCAGCTTCTCCGCCTCCTCCGGCTCGAGATCCGACTCCTCGGCACTCTTCCGTACGAGCGACTCCCAGCTGAAGACGTCGGCCGAGGAATAAAGCAGCACGCATTCCGCGGCGAGGCCGTCGCGGCCGGCCCGGCCCGTCTCCTGCTGGTAGGCCTCCAGGCTCTTGGGGAGCGAGGTATGGAGCACGAGGCGGACGTCGGAACGATCGATGCCCATGCCAAAGGCGACGGTTGCCACCACGACGTCGATCGTTTCGCGCGAGAAGGCCTCCTGCGTCTTGTGCCGTTCCTTGGTGTCGAGGCCGGCATGGTAGGGCCGTGCGAGTATCCCCTCGGCGGCCAGGCGTGCCGCGAGGCGTTCCGTTTCCTTCCGCGAGATGCAATAGACGATCGAGGCCTCGCCCGCATGCCGGCCGAGCACCTGCAGCGTCTGGGCGATGCGGTCAGTCCGCGGCACGACGCGGTAGACGAGATTGGGCCGGTCGAAGATGCCGACCAGTGCCTCAGGCTCGCGGAGTTGGAGTTGGTTGACAATATCGTCGCGGACGCGGGGCGTGGCGGTAGCGGTGAAGGCATGGATGCTGGCCGATGGAAACCGCTCGCGGAGCAGGGCGAGCTGCCGGTATTCGGGCCTGAAGTCGTGGCCCCACTGGCTGATGCAATGGGCCTCGTCGATCGCGAACCGCTTCACTCCCACCTGCGCGAGCAGGTCGAGCAGGCCGGAGTTCACCAGTCGCTCGGGCGCCGTGAAGAGGAGCCGGAGTTCACCGGCCGCCAGTCGGTCGCGGATCTGCCGCCGTTCGTCTGCCGAAAGCCCGGAGTGGATGGCGGCGGCGGGATACCCGATCGCCTCCAGGGCATCGACCTGATCCTTCATGAGCGCTACCAGCGGTGAGACGACGACGTCGGTCGTCTCATTCACCAGCGGCGGCAGCTGGTAGCAGAGGCTCTTTCCCCCGCCGGTCGGCATCACGACGAGCGAATCGCGGCCGGCGAGCGCCGCCCGGATGGCGTCGGCCTGGAGGGGCCGCAGCGTCTCGAAGCCCCACCAGCGGGAGAGAATCTCGCGGATGCGGACGTCGTCGATCGGCGCTGCGGCAGTATCGGCCGGCCCTGGCACGGATGCACCTGCTTGGTGTGACTGCGAATGCCACAAGATAGCAGACGGACGGGGGCGGAAGCCGCCCCAGGCCCGTCAGCTGGCCAGAATGCCGCGATACAAGTCAGGGTGGAGCCGGTCACCTCGACGCGATCGCCAAGGCCGAATTGCACGATGCCGCGACGACAACGCTCACGCCACTCCGCAGTCACCCGTACTGGGGACCATTTGCCTGACGGATTGATTGTGGGACGAGGCGGTGGAGGGGCATGCGGGACTCGCGGACGAAAGCGCCCTCGGGTGGGCGAGATCATCGGGTTTATTGATGTGGCCTGGGACGCGTGACTGTCATGGATAGAAGGATTGGATGATCGCGCGGCCACGGTTAATCAGTCTGTCCAGCGGCGTTCGCCAGGAGTTTTCGTAGTGATGGATGCCGTAGGAGCCCTGCTCAGCGGCATCCCGCCTGCGATGGTCGGTGATCCGCTCCGTGGGCGTGGCGGGGTAGAGTGCATCGGGGGGAAGGATGACCACATCGTCATGGCTCCGGAGGCGGCTCTCAACGTGATCATCGAGCACCGCGATCGCCATGCGAATCACGTGCGACGTGTGTCGCTCGAGGATCCTGCGGGGCCGATACGTCTGCACCATGCCGTGCATCACCTCAAGCCACAGGGGATGGCCCGGAGGCGAGGCCATGAGGGCGTTGATGATGTAGTCGCGTCCCCTCAACGCCCTGCCGATGCCGTGCTGCTCCCGGCCGACGATCGCGTGGGGTGTGTCGAGCAGGTCGTCCAGTGGCCGGATCACCTCATAATCGAGATCCGCATAGACGCCCCCGTGCCGGTGCAGATACGCCAATCGGACCAGGTCGACCCGAAGAATGCTCGGCGTTGCGTTCCGAAAGTAGGTGAGAAATTCTGGGTAGTGCTCGGCGAGCAGGGCCTCATTGGCCGCGTCGTCCCAGAGACGGTATTCCCAGCCGGGGTGATGGTGCCGCCACGAATCCTGGAAGCCGCGCAGGCGAGGCGGGATGTCGGCGGATCGCCACGTTTGATGGATGATCTTGGGAATCATGAACCCGCCACGTCACTGGATCACTTGGGATCGGTAGTCCAGTGTACTTTCCGACAGAATAACTGCATGACAGAGGCCCGCGGCATGCGGGCCTCGCCTCAGTTGGGCATTTCGGCGGTGTCGGACACAATCCGGGCCGCAATCGCTCGGCACGCGAAGTGTTCGATGGAAGTCTCCCCCGCTGCGGTTCTCCGGCAGGGAACGCCGAGTTCCGCGAACCCGCGGGCGAGGCCGAGTCCCTGGTCGTAGAACGATGCTGTCCCGTCCGCCAGGATTGTGCAGTGCATGGATGAGGGCGACGGACCTGCCGGAGTTGTCTTGGGGCACGGCCCGCGGCTCACGGCTTCGTGGGGATCACCGACGCGTGGCCGCTCACGCACTGCCAGGCACCTTCTTTCAGCACCCAGACATTCGTGAACCGCGACGCGCGTTCGAAGGGCTTGCCGTCCTTGTCCTTGCCGGCCTCTTTGTAGTCGCCGATGTCCACGGCCACCGTGCCGCCGCCATACACCCGCACGTCGATCGAACTGGCTTCGGAGACGGTGTGCCGCTCGCCGCCCGTCTTGAGCGCGGCGATCCCCTCCGCCTTGGTGAAGCGGTGGCCCGAGGGCTCGACGTAGATGAAGTCCGGGGCCCAGATCCGTTCGAGGATCGACGTGTCATTCTTCAGGTATGCGGTCGACCACTGCGAGGAGAGATCCTTGATGCCCGCCTCGATGGCAGCTTCCTGGGCCGGGGTGACCGCCGTGGCCGATTGGGCAAGCGCCACGCTGCCGCAGGCAAAGACGATCGAGAGGGACAGCAGGCCGCGGGTGATGGTCTGTGAATACACCATGACTGTCGACTCCATTTGGAATGGGAAGTGGGGGTGCGCCTTGCATCGCTGACTGCGGTGCGGGTGGCCGGAGTCTAACAGGATCCCGGTCACTGCCTGGCCAGAAACGCCACGGTCTCTTTCTGGATCGCCTCGAGGGTTTCGTCCACACCCTGCTTCCCTGTCGTCATCCGGCCGAGTTCGGCCGCGTTGACCTCGGCAGCAAGCGTCACCCAGGCAGGCAGGTGGGGCGACGTGCCCATGCGGGTTTCGATCGCCCGCCGCGTCACGTCGAAGTGGCGGGTTGTTCCCCGCACCGGCCGCTTCTTGGCCAGCACGCGAGGATCGGTATAGTTGCTGCGACGAATGGGCGTGTCGGCGCCGTCGGCATTGGCACGGGCGGTCACGTCGGCACTGGTGGCCCACTGCATGAAGACCCAAGCCGCGTCGGCGTTCGGGGCGTGTTTACTCAGCGCGAGGCACGACCCTCCCTGACGGCTGATCCCCGGCGTCTCGTGGAAGCCGCACTGGTCGGGCGTCAGCCTCGCATCCTCCAGCGGACAGTCTGCCGCCTCAACCAGGCCGACGACCCGGCTCCTGTCGGAATCGTCGCAGGCAGGAAAGAACTCGCTCCAGGAGATGACGATCCCGGCCCGGCCTTGGGTGAAGGCGGTGGCCTCTCCGTCCCAGTCCCACTCGCGGACGTCCGGGCTCATGTGCTTGCCCAACTCCAGCATGTAGCGAAGCCCCTTCGCATTGCCTTCCGTCATATAGTCGGGGCGATTCTCGGCGTTGAAGTGGTGGCCACCGTGTGCCCACATCCACGCTGAGGCATCGCACTGCAGGGAGAAGTGGCCGGTCTTCCACTGGCCGACGGTGCCATGGATGCCCTGGCCGCGTTTGGCCTCGTCGATCGACCGGACCGTCGCGAGATACTCGCCCATCGTCTTCGGCACCGAGAGCCTGAGTTCATCGAGGATGTCCTTGCGGTACATCATGATGAAGATCGGGATGTCGAATGGAACGCCGATGATACGGCCATCGTGACTGGCGGTCGCTTCCACCAGCTGTGGGAGGAAGTCGCCGAAGTCGTAGCCGGGATAGGCCAACTCCTTGTGGTCGAGCAGTTCCTCGACACCGATGCTTTCGTTCGCAAACCGGGCCAGCCAGGCCTGGTCCCAGTAGAAGATGTCGTGGTGCCCCTTGGTGCCGTCGGCGCCGGCGATCGTGTCCTGCACGGTTTTGGCAAGCACCTGGTCGAGCGGCACCATCGGCCAGTCGACCTCGATGCCGGTCAGCGGCGTAAACTCCTCGCGGATCATCCTGCCGATCGACAGTCCCGGCGGCGTGTTCTCGGAGACGACCTTGATCCGGGTTCCCTTGAACCGTTTTCCTGCGTCGACGAGGAACTGTCGCTGCTCGTTCGTCATGCCGGTTTCGGCGATCGACGGCTCTGCGGCATGGAGTGTGGCCCCGGCCGGGGAGTGGCCCGCGAGATACCGCGCCGAGGCGAAGCCGAAGCCTGCGCGAGCGGCGGCGCGAAGAAACTGTCGGCGGCCGATGCCGCCCAGCCGCAGCTTCTCGGCCATGGCCGCTACGAAGAGTCGCTGCTGGCGATCAAGATCGTTCATCGGCTCGCTCCTTCGGTTGTGTGCGATCGACCGGCCGAAGCATGGGTTCTGGCCCAGGACCCGTCAACTGATAAGGAAAGAGCTGCGTCCCCTTTTTCCGGCTACAATTCCTTCCATGCTCTGGGTTGCCTGGAAAATGCTGATCGGAAACCGGGTGAAATACCTCGGCATCGTGTTTGGCGTCATGTTCGCCGCGCTGCTTATCGCGCAGCAATCTTCGATCTTCTGCGGCCTGATGTCGCTCACTGTCAGCCAGATCCGCGACGTCGAGGGGCCGGGCATCTGGGTGATGGACAAAAACGTCCAGTTCGTCGACGACATCAAGCCGCTCGCCGACACCTGCCTGTTTCGCGTCAAAGGAGTGTCGGGTGTCGAGTGGGCGGTGCGGTTCTACAAAGGGCTCGCCCGGGCAAGGATGGAGGAGGGGGACTATCACCAGATGATTCTCCTGGGCATGGACGACGCCACCCTCGTCGGGGCGCCGGAGGGAGTCTTCATGGGATCGATCGCCGACCTCCGCAAGCCCGATGCCGTGATCATGGACGACGCCGGCTACCAGCTGATCTGGCCGGGTGAGGCCTTCCGGTTGGGCCGCGTGTTCGAGATGAACGACCGCCGCGCGGTGCTCGTGGGCCTTACCAAGGCGCTTCGCACGTTCCAGAGCTTTCCGATCATCTACACGCGGTACAGCCAGGCGGTGCTTTTTGCACCTCCTGAGCGGAAGGTGCTCTCGTTCGTGCTCGCGCAGCCGCAGCCGGGCATCGATCCGCAGGAGGTCTGCCGGCGGATCGAGGAGCAGACCGGCCTGCAGGCGCTCACCCGCAACCAGTTCATGTGGAAGACGATCCGTCATTTTCTGATGAAGACCGGCATCCCGGTCAATTTCGCGATCACCGTGTTCCTCGGGTTTCTCGTCGGCACGGCGATCGCAGGGCAGACCTTTTATTTGTTCACGGTGGAGAACATTCGCCAGTTCGGCGCACTCAAGGCGATGGGCACGAGCAACTGGACGATCCTGCTGATGGTGCTTTTCCAGGCGGTGCAGGTGGGCGTGGTGGGCTACGGCATCGGCGTCGGGCTGGCGGCGCTCTTTGGCTGGGGGAGCCGCGGCTTCACCAAGCTCGCGTTCTTCATGCCCTGGCAGGTGCTCGCCATCACCGCCGTGGCGGTGTTTTTCATCGTGCTCCTGGCGAGCCTGCTGTCGATCCGCAAGGTGCTCGTGGTCGACCCGGCGATTGTGTTTCGCGGGTAAACGCAGGAGCATCGGAATCCATGTCCATGACAGACCCGAGCCCCACGCGTCCCAGCGACGGCATGCCCGCCGCCGATGCCGCCGTGCGGGTCCGCGGCGTGACAAAGGAATTCGGGACGGGCGGTTCGCTGACGCGGGCCCTGCGGGGCGTCGATTTGGATGTGCCCTACGGCGAGCTGCTGATCCTTGCCGGCCCCAGTGGCTGCGGAAAGACGACGCTCGTCTCGATCGTGGCGGGCACGCTCGAGCCGTCGGACGGCGAGGTGGTGGTGCTCGGCCAGGACCTCGTGGCGATGAAGAGCGGCCGCAAGGTGAGATTCCGCCGCGAGAACGTCGGCTTCGTCTTCCAGTCCTACAACCTACTGCCGTCGCTCACGGCCGCGGAGAATGCGGCCGTGCCGCTGTTGATCGCCGGCTGGCATCGGGCACGCGCGGTGGAGGCGGCAAGCGAAGTGCTCGACAAGCTCGGCCTCGGCGACCGGCTGGTGAACCTGCCGAGCGAGCTCTCAGGCGGCCAGCAGCAACGGGTGGCGATCGCGCGGGCGCTCGTGCACGAGCCGCGGCTGCTCGTCTGCGACGAGCCGACCAGCGCCCTGGACGCGGAGAACGGCCGGATCACGATGGAGCTGATCTCGAACATCGCCGTGCAGCCCGACCGCGCCGTGATCGTGGTCACGCACGACTCGCGGGTCTATTCATTCGCCGACCGGATCGCGAACATGGAAGACGGCCGCATCGAGAGCGTCGAAGCGGGACCGCTCCGCACGGGATCGTCGAGCGTGCGGTGACGGCTGAGCACCGCGACAACGCGTGCTGCACGGGTGGCGTGGCGTGAACGAAGACGCCCCGTCGTCGAACCTGTCACGGGCACCACTGGTCGTTCTGCTCGTAGCCAAGGCGGACGAGCGCATCGCCGAAGTGTTCGAGGAACTGGCGGTGTAGGGGCTTCGTGAAATACGACTGCCACTGCCGCGGCTGGCCGGACCGGACGTGCCCCGGGGGGGCCGTCACCCGGCCTGAAAACAGGCTGCCGTCGAAGGCTATCTGGAGCAGTTCGTCCATCTGATCGTCCGGGTATCCGAGAAACGTGAAGATGTCCCGGAATCGACGCAACTCCACGTCTTCGATCAGGTCCTCGTATTTCACCTCGTAGAACGTCGGACGACCGTAATCCCAGGCCAGCATGTCGCGGATGGTCGCTCCGGAGCAGTGCAGCATCTCAAACCGTATTTTTTCCTCCAGTGAAGGCAACCCGGCGAGTGTCTGCTGATAGCTCCGGCCTTGGAACTGCGGGGCAGGGTCTGTGAGCCAGCGCTCGCTGGTGCACCGCTCGTGGTAAAAAATCCCCGATATGATGAGGTCGCGAGGATCGCGGATAAGGTGCAGGCCCCGATGTGGGCCGACTAATTTGGAGAAGCGGAAACGGCTGTGATCCTCGAAAAAAACGTCGTAGCGACGTGGCAGGTTCCTTTGCTCGCCGATGTAGAACACGAGCGACAGGCGATCGCACACGGCCGAAAAAATGTCCTTCATCCAGACCGTACCACATTTGTGGTGAGTCCCGACGAGCACCCTCTCAGCCTGCGATCCGAAGCTGAGGAGTCGCGACAAGCGTTGCAGCATGGCGTGTCTTCAGTCGCGAGGTCGGGGTGAGTCGATGCCGTGAAACTCCAGGCACTCGCCCAGGATCCGGTGCACGGTGTCGATGGAGTGGTGCTGCACGACCCATGCGTGGGCATTATCGGAGAGCCGTCGGCAGAGGTCGTCGTCGGTTGAGAGCCGCAGGCAGGCGGCCGCAAGCTCCTCCGGCGTGTCGGCGATGAGGAGATGCTCGCCGTTGGTCACGGCCAGGCCTTCTGCACCCTTGGTCGTGGAGACGACGGGAGTGCGATGTTGGAACGCCTCCAGGATCTTGATGCGGGTGCCGCTGCCGGCCCGCAGTGGCACCACGAGCATGCCTGCGGAGGCATACTCGGGGGCAAGATCCGGCACGGCACCGATGAGATTCACGCCCGGGAGACTTCTGACCGCGACGATCGACTCCGACTGGCCGACGCCCACGATGCGGAAGGTCATCTGATCGTCCTGCTCCCGGATGAGCGGCAGGATGGAGCGGGCAAAGAAGGCCACGGCGTCGGCATTGGGCAGGTAATCAAGTGAGCCGACGAAGAGGATCGACCGTGGGGCGCGGACGCCGGCGGTCGCCGATGACTGTGGTGCCCGGACGGCATTGGGCACGTGGACGAACGAATGGGCTGGATGGCGTGACCGCAGCGTCTTGCAGTCTTCCTCGCTGGCGAGCAGAAGATGGTTGAACCGGGGCATCAGCATGGCGCGAAACAGGTTCATCTTCGGAATCTCGGCCCGGATCTTGGCCGCGACGGCCGCTTCGCCGGCGGCTTCGTGCAGCGGCGCGAATTGTTCGTTGCGGGCGCACTCGTCATCGTCGAGATCGAGGATCGTGGCGCGGGGGCGGGATCCCGCCGCGTTGAAGCAGTTGATCGCCAGCGGAGCAACGACCTGCCGGAATGCATAGACCACATCCAGCTGCGCGCCGCCCGGTTCGCCGGTCAGGAAGTCCTCCACCAGCGGCCGGATGTCTTGCACGCGGTGGGGCTGAATCCGAAAAAATGCCGCAGAGTGGGCCCGCACCCAGTCGTCGTGGAAGATGCCTTCGCGGCTGGCCCATACCTCTGGATGCACCACGATCACGGAGAAGTGCGAGGACAGCACTTCGAGGGCGATGCTGGCTCGCATCGCGGAGCCACCGCCCGTGGGATACGGCAGAAACGACGTGACGAACAGGCAATAAGGCTTGGCTGTCATGGGTGCGCGGCTGTCGAGGATACTGGGGGAAGCGATGGTTGAGTGAGAGCGATCGATCGCAGTCGTCCGGCCTTGGTCACCAGGCTCCGTGCCGCTCCATGGACGAGCGTCTCAATACGGCTCGCCCACCGGTTGGGCGACCGCATGGCCGGCACCGGCATGCCGGCCTGTCGCAGTTCCGCCAGTCGTTCAAACGCCGCCGGCGCGTAGCACGTGGCGAGTTCCCGGAAAGACTCCCACTGCTGGGCTGTGAGTGGGACGAGCGAGGCATCGATCTGCCAGGGGATCAACGGATCGCCGGCAGTTGTCGGGGTGAGGATCGAGAGCATGAGGTGCTCCCCCGGCATGACGGGCTCGGCGTTGACGAACAGGTCGGCCTCGCAGCGACGGGCCCGCCAGGGGGCCACTGGCAGGTGTCGCCAGAGGAGTTTCAGTGGGATCCCGTTGCGCATGAAATTCGTGTGGCTCACCCAGTCGAGGGCCTTTGGTTCGGGAACGGTGCCTTCGAGGAGCCAACCCGAGTTCTGGAGGAGTTGGCGGGCGGCCGCCTGCTGGCGCCTGGGTATGGCAAGGTGGATCGCCGTCAGCGGCCTCACGGAGCCGGGCCGTTGATTTTGCAGGAACACAGCTGAGGGC
>JBIIOL010000577.1:0-2735 GCA_044336965.1 Pirellulales bacterium
CGCCGTGTGACGCCGTCGAACTACGAGCATGTTGGGCCGAGGCCCGGGCCGCTACTGTTCCCTGTTACATCCGCCTCGGGAAGGCTGACCGTCCCGCGGTGCACACCACCCCGCTGGCCACGACGGAGCCGGTGGCCGTGCATCACGGTGCAGCCGGGCTCGTCGACCGGCTCATCATCGCGTCTGGAGCGATGGTCGCACCAGCCGCCGAGTTCGCTCGTCGTCACGACATCTCGTGTCTATCTGTTCCCCGCATCAAGCCCTTCCCGGCTTCGCTTGCCACCCATCTGGCAGGCGTGCGACGGATCGCCGTGGTCGAGGAACATGTCCGCGCCGGCGGAGTCTGGGCTGCCCTTGTCGAGCACCTGGCACAGCACCGCGATGCCCGTGAGGCGCATCGGGATGTCGAGTTCATCGGCCTCCGGACCGAGTTCACGGTCACCGCCGGCACGTATCAACATGCGCTGAGCGAGCACGGATTATCCGATCCTGAAGTGCATGCCCGGCTGGGGCAGTGGCTCGGCGCCTCACAACCACGGCCCATCCCTCGTGATTCGATATGAGCCGCCCGGTCCTCACCATCGCCGTTCCCACCTACAACCGGGCTGCCCTGCTGGACCTTTGTCTGGGCCGAATCATCGAGCAAGTGCGGCCCTACGGGGCTATGGTGGAGGTTCTGGTATCCAACAACGCCGCGACCGACCATACGAAAGACGTCATCGCGAAGTACCAGACAGCGCACCCCTCCCTGCGCTATTCGGAAAACGAGCGGAATGCCGGCCCCGACTACAACATCGCCAAGTGCTTTGAGCTTGCTGCCGCTCCCTACGTATGGGTTTTTTCCGACGACGACCTTCTGCTGCCCAACGCGATCGATCGCATTCTGCCCCTTCTCCAGGCACACGACCTGGGGATCGTTACTCTCGCCACGAACTTTTACCGGCACTCCATTCACGAATGGACGCACTCGGATGGGCCGCTGGCCTACGCGCTATACGATGACCCGCATGAGTTGGCGCGTGAAACGCACTTCTGGCTTACCTACATCACGGGCATCATTACAAACAAGGATGCGGTAAGGGATGCGAAAACTCTTTACCACTACCAGAAGACTTTCTTGGTTCAGTTGGGCTGGGTAATCCCGGCTCTCTTCAGCAGGAAACCCAGCGCCAAGGTAAGCACGCCGCTCATTCTCGGCCGGTCACTGGAGGTAATGGACTTCAAGCTCTTTCACGTCTTTGGCACCAAGTACCCAGAAGTACTCGAAGGGCTGACACGGCAGGGAGCGCTGCCGACGGCTACCAAGGAGATGCTGATTGAACTGATTATCGCGAGATACTTCCCGCATTACATTCAACCTCATTCACGCTACAGCCACGGCGAACAATCTTTTCCCATCCTGGCCAGGGCCTTTTGGAATCGGAAAAGTTTTTGGACTAAGCTCGTGCCATTATTTGCGCGGCGGCGGTTGCTCAGGCTCCTCGACAAGGCTCGCGTGACATTCGCAAAGACAACCCGGTGTATACGGCCGCTGGGCAAGCCTGCATCGCGCCGCGCAGGCCAAGGCCACGGCTCGTCATAGAAGTCCGCACCACGCACGGCGGGGAAGACTTCCAGTTTGCCAGCTAACGTCGTCGTCGCGGGAAACCCCGCCCGAATCATTCGCCAGTTGTAACCGCGCCTTCCGACGGGCCTCGCGCAAGAAGTTGGCTCATGCCGTCGGCAACGTCCTGCCACGTCCGCAGCGCCGCGCCGGCCACGCGTTGTTCTCGTTCCCGGACGCGATGAGGATCCCGGATTCCCCGCAGCATGGCATCCGCCAGGCCCTCGACATCTGCTGGATCGACGTAGTCGCACACCCCTCCGCCCACCTCCGGAATCGAGGACCTGTTCGACGCCACGCACCAGCGACCGAACCAGAGCGATTCGCCCACCGGTAACCCCCATCCTTCCGCCAGGCTGGGGAACACGGTGAACAGGCAGTGTTGATACAGGAAGGCCAAATCCGCGTCGCTGGCCCCGTCCAGGAACCCGACCGCGGTCTTCAGCCGCTCGTCGCTGCGGAAGACCGCGTCGAACTCGGTCAGCATCCACCCCCGACGACCGGCGAACACCAGCAGCGGAGCCTCGCTGCCCAAGGCGTCGAGCACCCTGATCCACGCCCGTAGGAGGTTCGCCCCGTTCTTCCGCACTTCGATCGTCCCGACGCACAGCACGAACGGCTTCGCGGCGACGACTGCACTCGTGTTGGCGGTCGCGCTCGCCGACCTGTCGTTCCGCGGGGAGCCGAAGAATTCGTGCGCTAGCGGCACCACGTCGACGGGAGGCGGCGTCCGCCCATGCCGCGAGAGGATCTCCACGAGCGCGCACTTCGAATACTCCGACGTGCAGAGAAACAGATCGGTATACGTGAGGCTGGCGGCAAGAAACCGGTGAAACCGACGCACGTGGCCGTCCGTGAAAAACTGCGGGTGCGTCACCGGGAGCACGTCGTGAATGAGCGACACGACGGTGCCGCCAGCGGCTCGCGTGCGTCGCGCCAGCCGCTCGACCGGTGGATGCGCCCATGTCGAGCCGAGGAGCACGAGCGTGTCGCCGGCGGGAATCCGCCGGATACGCCGCACCTGCACGGCCTGCACCGCGCTGGCATCGGGCAGGGTCAACCCCAGGGCTGGCAGGCCGGGCCGATTCACCGCCGCCGTCCAGGCCAGTCGCAGGCGGGCCGCCAGCCGGCG
>JBIIOL010000578.1:0-2733 GCA_044336965.1 Pirellulales bacterium
CGCGAACCGGCTCCGGATCCGCCAGCAGGTCGCTGAACACCATCACGAGCGAGCGGTGCCGGAGCATCGCCGCCACCTGCACCAGGCTGCGGGCGATGTCGGTCTTGCCCGAAGGTTTCACCTTCGACAGCACCGACAGCACCTGCGCGATCTGCGACCGCTTCGAGCGGGCCGGCAGGCTGGCATGGAGCTTCTCGTCGAAGACCATCAGGCCGCAGGGATCCTGCTGATGGATCATCAGCCAGCAGAGCGCCGCGGCCAGCGAGATCGAATAGTCGAGCTTCGTGAGCTCCTGCCGGTAGGTGTAGGCCATCGAGGCGCTTGCATCGACCACCAGATACCCGGTGATGTTGGTCTCGGCCTCGAACTTCTTGACGTAGTGCTTGTCGGTCTTGGCGAAGACCAGCCAGTCGATGTCCTTGGGATCATCGCCGGCGGTGTACTTGCGATGCTCGCTGAACTCGACGGAAAAACCCTGGTAGGGGCTGGCATGGAGCCCCTGCAGGAAGCCCCGCACGATGAACTGCGCGCGGAGGTCCAGCCGTGCGATCTGCCGCACCACCTCCGGCTTCAGGTATTCCTCGACCGCCCGCACCATCACTTCGCTCCCGTCCCGGCACCGGCTCCGGAACCTACTTCACCAGCTTCGGTATCTCCGGCTCCGGAATCTCGCGGAGCAGCCGCTCGATGATCGACTCGCTCGTGAGCCCGTCGGCCTGGGCCTGAAAGTTGGTGGCGATGCGGTGCCGCAGCACCGGCACGGCAATCCGCCGGATATCCTCCAGCGACACGCTGAACCGCCCGTCCATGGCGGCCATAGCCTTGCCGCCCTGGATGAGGAACTGCCCGGCCCGAGGCCCGGCGCCCCAGTCGACCAGTTCCGCAACGTAGGCCGGCGCCTGCGGATCCTTGGGCCTCGTGGCCCGCACGAGTCGGGCGACATATTTCACCACATATTCGCTCACCGCCACGCTGCCCACGAGCTTCTGGATGTTGACGATCGCCCGGCCCGACAGCACCTTCCGCACCTCGGGCTTCTCGGCCCGTGTCGTCGCCATCAGGATCTGCTCCTCCTCGCTGGCCGTCGGATACCCGACCTTGATGTTGAACATGAACCGGTCGAGCTGGGCCTCCGGCAGCGGATACGTTCCCTCCTGCTCGATCGGGTTCTGCGTGGCGATCGTGAAGAAGGGATCGGGCAGGCTGTAGGTCTCCTGACCCACGGACACCTCCCGCTCCTGCATCGCCTGCAGGAGCGCCGCCTGCGTCTTCGGCGGGGTACGGTTGATCTCGTCGGCCAGCAGGATGTTGGTGAAGATCGGCCCCTCGACGAAGCGGAACCGTCGCTTGCCGGCCTCGTCCTCCTCCAGCACGTTCGTACCGGTGATGTCGGAGGGCATCAGGTCGGGCGTGAACTGCACCCGCTTGAATCCCACGTCGAGGATCCGCGCGAGCGTCGACACCATCAGCGTCTTGGCCAGCCCAGGCACGCCCTCCAGCAGGCAGTGCCCGCGGGTGAAGATGGCGGCAAAGAGCTGCTCGATCACTTCGTTCTGGCCGACGATCACTTTCTGCAGTTCTTCCTGCATCAGCTTCCGATGCTGGGCGAACTCCTGCAGAATCTCGTCGAGCGTCTTGGGGCGGGCGGCGGTGGTCACTCCTCTGATCCCTCCGGTGTGAACCTGGTGTGCTCATGTCGGGCAGCACGATCAAGTATCCGCCCCCGCACCGAAACCAGCAAACGACCAACGCTCTGCCAGCCGCTTTTCGAGCTTCCTTCTCCTGTTCCGATCTGTGCCGTCGGCGGAAAACGGGTACGATGCAGCGAGGCTGTCACCCAAGGGGTTTGTTTTGGACTTATCGGCGCGCATTTCCGGTCTCGCGAGCGGCGTGTGGGGCCGCTGCCTGCTCGTCGCCGTGCTCTCCCTGGCGGCACCGCATGGCCGGGCGGCCGACCCGGCTCCGGTGTCCCCGGAGAAGATCCAGCGGGCCATCGAGAAGGCACGCGACTGGCTCATTCGCGAGCAGGAGGCAAATGGCTCCTGGGAATGCTCGATGCGCACGGAGGAGACGCGGGTGGGCGCCACGTCGCTGGTGATGTTGGCGTTGGCCAATGCGGGTGTCGATCGCAGCCATCTCGCCATGCAACGCGGCCTCGACTGGCTGCGGCGTCAGAAGCCCGAGGAGACCTATTCGGTCTCCCTGCAGACGCTCGTGCTCGCGATGCTCTCGCCCGACGCCGACCGCGCCATCCTCGAACGCAATGTCGAATGGCTGGAGCAGGCGCAGGTGCAGCAGGGGCCGGCGGCGGGTTCATGGTCCTACGGCACCAACAAGGGAACGGGCGACAACTCCAACGCCCAGTTCGCCCTGCTCGCGCTGCACGAGGCAGACAAGGCCGGCGTCCGCGTCCGTCGCGAGGTGTGGGCACGGGCACAGCAATACTGGGCGGCATGCGCCAACCCCGACGGCTCCTGGGGTTACACGATCGGCAACGCGGCCGGCTCCGGCAGCATGACCTGTGCAGGCATCGCCAGCATCTGGATCACCTCGGAGCACATCGGCACGCCCGACGCGCGGGCCACGGCCGAAACCGTCGCCTGCTGCGGGGGTGGATCCTCGCCGAAGGTGCTCGAACGCGGCCTCCAGTGGCTCGGTCGCCGGTTCTCCGTCGTCGAAAATCCCGGCACGGGCGGGCAGACGTGGCTCTACTATTATCTCTACGGACTCGAA
>JBIIOL010000579.1:0-2723 GCA_044336965.1 Pirellulales bacterium
GGCGGACAGGGTGGCGGCGGACAGGGCGGCGGCGGTGCACAAGCTGTCGGTGGCATCACCATTGATGCCAACGGCGTTCTCCGCACGAAGTCGGCAACCTATGCCGGACTTTCGGCCGAGCGGTTGAAGGCCGCCGTGGCCAGTCTGCCCGCAGACCTGCAAACCAAGTCGCCGCTGCGGAAGGTGGCCCTCTCCCGACTCGAGGCTGAGGTGGTGAAGGCCGCCGCGACGGGCCGGGGCATTCCCGACGAACTGACGAAACTGGCCGGTCTGACCCGCGTGCAGTACGTGTTCATCTACCCCGCCGAGGGTTCGGGCAACGATGCCACCCCTGGCGAGGTGGTGATCGCCGGGCCCGCAGAACCGTGGGTGACCGATGCCACGGGCCGTGTCGTGGGCACCGCGTCCGGCACTCCGACGGTTCTGCTGGAAGACCTCGCGACGGCGATCCGGGCGTTTCCGCCCGGACATCCGGCCGAACACACCATCGGCTGCTCGATCGATCCGACCCAGGAAGGTCTCGCAGCGATGCAGGCGTATATGCGGTCGGTCGGTCGGGTCAATCCGAAGGCCAGCGCCGCCGACATCGTGCACGGCCTGAGCCAATCACTAGGACCCCAACGCATCCGCATCGATGGAGTGGCTTCAACGAGCCACTTCGCCCAGGTGATGGTGGAAGCAGACTACCGGATGAAGCTCATCGGCATCGGCCTGGAACGGCCACCCGTGAAGATGAGCACCTGGATCGAACTGACCGCCGCCGGCGGCGTGGCAGCCAACGGGTTGCAACGGTGGTATTTCATGCCCGACTACCAGTGCATCCGGGTCAGCGAGGACGATCTGGCCATCGAACTGGTGGGACGGGGCGTGAAGCTGGTGGGGGCCGATGAGGTGGTTATGCCTGACGGACGCCGAATGACTGCCGCCCGGGTCGACCGGTCGAGCAAGACCTTCACCGACACGTTTACACGCAAGTATCCCGAGATCGCGGCCCGCCATCCCGTCTACGCCCAGCTCCGCACACTCATCGATCTCACCGTCCTGGCCGCCTATCTGCAGGAACATGACGGCTACGGGCGAAGTCACTGGGACGCGGCCGGCCTGCGGGACGAGCAGATCTGCACGGTCGAGCGGTTTCAGCCTCCCATGGCCGTCGAACCAGCCATCAACGCAGTGTGGCGAGGCAGCCGCCTGCTCACCCCGATCGGCGGCGGCGTCACGCTGCAGCCCCGCATGGCGCTCGATTCCCCGAATCTGCTGATGGACGAAAAGGGAACCGTCGCGGCTGCACGCGGAGAAAAACTCGACATCCCAGCCGGCCGCTGGTGGTGGGACTGAATTCACGCGAAACACGGCGAGCACCGGCGAATACAAGCCCCCGGCGCAAGCCGGGGGACTCCCCCGCAGCGCACGTCTCAATCGACCATCCCGATTCGCGTGCTTATTCTTTGACGCGTTCCAGGTAGTCCGCTGTGCGGGTGTCGATCTTCACGAAGTCACCCTGCTCGATGAAAGCCGGAACGATCACCTCGGCTCCGGTCTCGAGTTTCACGGGCTTCGTGAGGTTGGTCGCCGTGTTGCCGCGCATCGCCGGTTCGGCGTACTCAACCTTGAGCACCATGTGGTTCGGCGGCTCCATCGAGATCGGATTGCCGTTGTAGAGCAGCATCGAGCAGACGGTGCCCTCCTTGATCCACTTCCAGGAGTCATCGACCTGTTCCTTCGTCAACTCGTACTGCTCGTAGCTGGCGTTGTCCATGAAGACGAACATTTCCCCCTGCTTGTAGAGGAACTGGGCGTCGATGGTGGCGATGTCGGCCGCATCGAGGGAGTCGCCGCTCTTGTAGGTGCGGTCGAGCACGGTGTTGCGCAGCAGGTTTCGCAGCTTGCACTTGTAGAGCGCCTGCCCCTTGCCGGGCTTCACGAAGTTGCACTCGATCATGATGTAGGGGTCGCCGTCGATCTGGACCTTCAGCCCCTTCTTGAATTCACTCGTGTTGTAGCCTGCCACTGCTTCCGTCTCTCCTGTGCGTTTCCATCCGGGGCCAAAGGGCCTTATGGTATGCAGATATCGGTGATTCCGACACCCGTCCACGGCCCGTCAGGGCTGTCAAGCGTTGCCGCCGGCCCGCCCCCTGTCAACCCGCCGCCACGGCCCACCCGCCGCACCCATGCCCGCCCCGCCATTCACCGACGCTCCGAATGAGCCGCCACCTGCCTCGCTGGCGGCGCAGGCAAGGCCGCCGGCGAGTCGTCACAGCGGGTGGCAGCGGGACCTGGCAGACGCCGTCCGAGATCCTGGGGAGCTCTGCCGACTGCTGTCGCTCGATCCCGCACTGGCGGCGGAGTCTCGTCGGGCTGTGGGACATTTTCCGCTGCTCGTGCCGCGTGGGTTTGTCGCGCGGATGAAGCCCGGCGACCCACTCGATCCGCTCTTGCTGCAGGTGCTGCCGAGGCCGGCCGAACGCGAGCACGTGCCCGGCTTCTCCGCCGACCCGCTGGAAGAGAACCAGGCGCTGGCGGCCCCGGGGCTCGTGCAGAAATACGACGGTCGCGCGCTGCTGCTGGCAACCGGCAGCTGCGCGATCAACTGCCGCTACTGCTTTCGACGCGAGTTCCCCTACGCAGAGAGCGGCGTTACGCAGGCCGGCGTCGAGACTGCGCTCGCAACCATCGCGACGGATACGACGATCCACGAGGTGATCCTCTCCGGCGGCGACCCG
>JBIIOL010000086.1:0-9442 GCA_044336965.1 Pirellulales bacterium
CCGGTGAATTTTGACTGCGCGAGTTGACGTACCATTCCCTTGGAGTGTGCGACGTCAAAATCCGCCGGCGACGAGCATGTCGCAGCCGGCGAACCAATGCGCGTATTCAGCACCCGCCCCAGTCGAGCGCGACGTCGAGCCAGGGGGCGTCATGTGTCGGCCAGCCTGTGCTGACCCGATCGACGCCGGTCCGGGCGATCTCCGCCACTGTATCGAGCCGAATGCCGCCCGATGCCTCCAGCACCACGTCCGCTCGAACCGAGTCACGCGTGGCCACGCAGGCTGCCAGCTCCGCCGGGGTCATGTTGTCGAGCAGGACGATGTCGGGACCGGCCTCGAGGACGGACTCGAGCGTCTCCACGGCGTCGATCTCAATCTCGACCACCATTGTCTCAGCCCGCGAGGGGGGAAACGTCGCCGACACGAAGGCTCTTGCCCGCGTCACAGCTGCCGCCGGTGAAATCCCCGCCGCAGCCAGGGCGGCCAAGTGGTTGTCCTTGATGAGGATCGCGTCGTAGAGCCCCATGCGGTGGTTCCAGCCTCCGCCCATGCGAACGGCGTATTTGTCGAGCAGCCGCCAGCCGGGCACGGTCTTCCGCGTGTCATAGACACGGCAGCGGGTGCCCGCCACGGCGTCAACCAGCCGGCGGGTGGCGGTGGCCACGCCCGACATTCTGCCAAGGAGATTGAGCACCACGCGTTCGGCGGCGAGCACGCTCCGGGTCGCACCCGCGAGGACGGCCACCCGTGCGCCGGCCTCGACGACCGAGGCATCGGCCACCAGCGGCCGCCACTCGAGCCCGGCATCGGCCACGCCTGCCACGATCCCGGCAGCCGCCAGCCCGGCGATCACCCCGGGCTTCCGCGCCACCACGTCGAGCTCACTGCGTGCCGAGCGGTCGATCAGGCCCACGCTCGTCCAGTCGCACTCGTGGCCGAGGTCCTCGGCAAACCACTCGACGGCCCGCGCCGCGACGTGACCGGCGAGATGTTCGTTCCATTCCGATTGCCGAAACTCACGCGGCTGTAGCGACATGGGCACTCCTCACTGGGCGGCGGCGTATTCTACAACGCGGCTCGGAAAATGCCGCTACCATGAGTGGAACGTCACCCACGGCCGTGACCGGGGGTTCTCGCCATGGGTCCTCGATCCTCGCTCGCTATGGAATCAACCGACACGCCCGCCTCGATCATGCCGTCGCGATCCCAGCCGTTGATCGCCTTCGTCGTCGCCGGCTGCCTAGCCGCCGGCGCGGCCTGGTTCGTGGCCGTGGGAGGACTGGCGGGACGCCTGGTTCACCACGACGCGGCCCCGGTGGCCGACAACCGCTTCACGGTCGACATCAACACGGCCACCGAAGCCGAACTGGCCCAACTCCCGGGACTCGGACCCACTATGGCTCGACGGATCATCGACCACCGCCGCGAGCATGGATCATTCACGACGCTGGATGGTCTGCTGGACGTGCCTGGCATCGGGCCAGCCACGTTCGCCGCGATGCAGCCGCACCTGCGGCCGATCCAAGCCGTCGGGGCCACGCCGCACCAGCCATGAGCGGCACATCGACCAAAACGCGAAACCCATGACACACAACCCTGGCGTGTTCGAACTCGTGGCTCCCTATCAGCCGGCAGGCGACCAGCCGGCTGCCATCGACGCGCTCGTCCGCGGCATCGGGGAGGGGCGGAAGTCACAGGTGTTGATGGGTGTCACCGGCTCCGGCAAGACGTTCACGATGGCCAACGTGATCGCACAGGTTGGCCGGCCGACGCTCGTGCTGTCCCACAACAAGACGCTGGCAGCCCAGCTCTACGCCGAGTTTCGCGACTTTTTTCCCCACAATGCCGTCCACTACTTCGTCAGCTACTACGACTACTACCAGCCCGAGGCGTACATTCCGCAACGCGACATCTTCATCGAGAAGGATGCCGCCATCAACAAGGAGATCGACCGCCTCAGGCTGGCGGCGACGAGCGCCCTGGTCAGCCGCCGGGACGTGATCGTGGTGGCCAGCGTGTCGTGCATCTACGGCCTCGGATCGCCCGACGCCTACCGGGCGATGGTCATCCGGCTGGCCAGCGGCATGACGCTGACACGCGACAGCCTGCTCGCAAAGCTCGTGTCGATCCAGTACGAGCGCAACGACATGGTGCTGGAACGTGGGAAATTCCGCGTCAGGGGCGATACGATCGACATCTGGCCCCCGTACGACGAATTGGCCACCCGGGTGGAGTTCTGGGGCGACTGCGTGGAGTCGATCGCGATCACCCACCCCACCAGTGGCGAAGTGGCCGCGAAGAAGGATGAAACCTATTTCTATCCGGCCCGTCACTTCGTGATGCCGGAGGACCGGATCCGCGGCGCGGTGGGGGAGATCAAGCGGGAACTGGAGGAGCGGCTCGAGGAGCTGAAGTCGCAGGGGAAGCTGCTCGAGGCGCAGCGGCTCTCGGCGCGGACGCGGTTCGACATCGAGATGCTGCTCGAGGCGGGATTCTGCCCCGGCATCGAGAACTACTCGCGGCCCCTGAGCGGCCGGGCACCGGGCAGCACGCCCGAAACCCTGTTCAACTACTTTCCTGAGGAGTTTTTGTTCTTCGTCGATGAATCCCACGTCACCGTGCCGCAGGTCCGCGGCATGTACGCCGGGGACCGCAGCCGGAAGACGACGCTCGTCGAGCACGGATTCCGCCTCCCGTGCGCCCTCGACAACCGGCCGCTGATGTTCGAGGAATGGGAGAAGAAGCTCGACCAGACCGTCTACGTGTCGGCCACGCCCGGCACCTGGGAACTCGACCGCACCGGCGGCGAGGTGGTGGAGCAGGTGATCCGGCCCACGGGCCTGCTCGATCCGGTGATCGAGATCGTGACGGCCAAACAGCAGGTGACGCACCTCCTGGGGGAGATCGAGAAGACGGTGGCGGCCGGGCACCGCGTCTTGGTCACCGCGCTGACCAAGAAGCTCGCGGAGGATCTCTCGGCCTACTTCCAGGAGCGCAAGGTCCGCTGCCGCTGGCTCCACAGCGAGCTCGACGCCTTCGAGCGGGTGGAACTGCTGCAGTCGCTGCGCGAGGGGGCTTTCGACGTGCTGGTGGGCGTGAACCTGCTCCGCGAGGGGCTCGACCTGCCTGAGGTGGCGCTCGTCGCCATCCTCGACGCCGACAAGGAGGGGTTTCTGCGAAGTGAGACGTCGCTGATGCAGACCATCGGCCGGTCGGCTCGCAACGTCGATGCCCGGGTGATCCTCTATGCCGATACGGTCACCGAATCGATGCGACAGGCCGTCGACGAGACGGTCCGCCGCCGCGCCCTGCAGGAGGCCTACAACACGGCCCACGGCATCACGCCGACCACCATCCGCAAGGAGATCCGGGCCGGCATCGAGGCCGAGGCCGCCTCTCGGGCCGTGGCCTTCGAGGCGGTGGGGCAGGGGGAGGAGTCCCAGCGTCACGCGGCCGAGTTGCTCGAGCAACTCGAGGCTGAGATGATGCAGGCGGCTGCCGAACTCGATTTCGAACGGGCCGCACGGCTCCGCGACCAGATCGCAGGACTGCGTGACGGCAAAACCAAACCGGGCAGGGGCGGGCAACGCGGACGGGGCCGGGGCGCGAAGGGCGGCTCTTCCAATGGGCGGATTCCGCGGCCAAAACGCTGACACCTGAACGCTGACATGTGGAGAAAGCGCATCCGATGCTAAAGAGCAAGCGACAGACGGCCGAGCCAACAACTGCCGAGATCTCCGAACAGGTGGCCGATACCGCAGAGTTCTCCCGGATCGACACCACGGCGCTCTGGCAGGCGGTCTGCCGCATCTCCGGCGACTACATCGCTGTCGTCGATCGCGCCGGCATGATCCGCTTTTGCAACCGCGTGGACGGCGGCTGGTCGCCCGATCAGGTCATGGACCGCAGCATGCTCGACGTCACCATGCCGGAGTCGACCGAACGACTCTATCGGGTGATCGAGGAGGTGTTCACGAACGGCCGGGAACAGACCCTGGAAACGACCGTGCGACAGCCCGATGGCGGGCTCAACTACTTCTCGCTGCGTCTGGGGCCCGTGCTCGTCGATGGTCGCACGGCCGCGATTCTCGTGTGCTGCGAAAACACGCTCCCCCTCAAGACATCGGAGAAGTCGCTGCAGCACGAGCGAAACCTGCTGCGGCGGCTGCTCAAGATCCAGGAGCGGGAGCGGCAACTCGTCTCCTACGAAATTCACGACGGGCTCGCCCAGTATCTGGCGGGCGCGATGATGCACCTCGAGGCCTGCGAACATGCCCTCGGAGGCTCGGGCGAGAACCGCGAACTTCGCGAGGGGCTGCGACTTCTGCGGGCGGCGGCCGACGAGGCGAGGCGGCTGATCGGCGGCCTCAGACCACCGGCGCTCGACGAGTTGGGGATCGTCGACGCCGTCGAGACGCTGGTAGCCGACGCCCGCGCCGACATCCCGCACGTCGTCTTTACCCACAAACTGCCGGCCCGGCGTCTGCCACCCGATGTGGAAACAACGATGTTTCGCATTGTGCAGGAGTCGCTGTCGAACGTGCGTCGCCACGCGCACGCCGGGTCCGCGAGCGTCTCCCTCGAGCAGGATGGGGTGAATGGGGTACGAATCGTCGTGCACGACGACGGCGCAGGCTTCGATCCCGCCATGGTGGCCGAAGACCGCTTCGGACTCGAGGGCATCCGGCAGCGGGCCTGGCTGCTTGGTGGTGAGCCACTGATCACCAGCAGCCAAGGGAGCGGCACGACGGTCACCGTCACGCTGCCGATCGAAGTCAAAGAGCCCAGCCAATCCGCCGGCTGACCGACGGACCATGCATTGGCGGAGCGGGTTCGGCCCGCAGGAATGTGACGCCGCTCAGGCGGCCTTGCGAAGCCCGTCGCGGGCGTGCTCGAGCGAGCGGCCGAGACGGCGGCGGCCCGAGGTAGCGGCGATCGGTGAGGCCTTCGATTCGATCACCGTCGGTTCCTGGGGCGCATCCCGGTGGACGGTGAGCCGTTCGCGGAGCGACTGGGCCAGCGCCGGGCCGAGGTCCTCCCCTTGATTCCGCGTGCCGACATCCTCGACGGCGTCGGCCAGCCCTAGCACGACCGCCTGCCGCACACCTTCCCGCAGCCACTGAAAAAAGCTCATGGTCGTCCCCTCGCTCCCCCGGATACACGAACACCCGAAACGTCGCCGCGGCAGCTAGGCCGCTCGGGCCGCACCGCGTATGACAGTGGTATCGGATGCTCAGGCCTCGGGCTTCACGGAGGACCTGCCCCGGACGGCTCTCGGACTCTGGGCAGACTCTGCCGGGTTCCGGGGGGAGGCCAGCCGGCCAACGCACACGAGGCACATGTCGTCGCTGCGGATCTGACCGGCCGCATGTCGCTCCACGTCTGCAAGCAGCCGACGGCCGAGTTCGCCGGCCCCGCCGCCTCGTTCCGCCAACACGTTCTCCAGCCGCTCCAGCCCGTAGAGCCGCTGTTCGTGGTCGAGGGCTTCGCTGATCCCGTCGGTATAGAAGACGAGCGTGCTGCCGGCGGCCAGGTTCAGTTCGCAGGACTTGTACCCGCGGGTGGCGTCGAGGCCGAGTGGCAGACACCCAAGATCGGTGCCGACGGCGTGAACGCGGCCCGTCGGCTCGCGGAGAAATACCGGGAGGTGGCCTGCGCTCACCATGGTGACATGATGCGACCGCGGATCGAGCACCGCGACCACCATGCTCGCAAACCGATCGTCCCAGCCACCACGCAGGAAGCTCTCGTTGATCAACGAAACGGCCTTGGCAAGATCGCGTTCACTGGCGAGGCAGTAACGCACGTCGGCCGAGAGAGCCGCCATCACGAGGGCCGCCGACACGCCCTTGCCGGAGACGTCGGCCAGGACGATTGCCAGGCGCCCCTCCGACAATGGCACGTAGGCAAAAAAGTCTCCGCCCACGTGCTGTGCCGGCTCGTAGAAGTCGAACACCTCGTAGCCTTCGATATCCGGTGGCTTCGTCGGCAGCAAGCCCTGCTGCACCCGATGGGCCAGTTCGAGATCCCGCTTGATCTGCTCCTGTTGCACGCGGCGGTCGTGGGCGACGGCCTGCTCCACAGCCTGCGCCGCCTGCCCGGCGATGCCCGCGAGCACCTGCAGGTCGGCCTGATCGAAGCCATTGAGCACGTCGCGTGAATCGACATGAATGACCCCGAGCACGCGGTCGTCCGCCCCCAGAAACGGAACGCACATCACCGAACGGATCCGGCAGTCGACGACGCTCTCGCTGGCATTGAAGCGGCTGTCGGTAGCGGCGTCTGCCGAAAGGATCGCCCGTCGCGTCTGCACTACCCGGTCGATCAGCGAGAGGCTGAGGCGGAGCGGACCGGCCTGGGCCTGCCCCCGGATCTTCCGGGCCCGCAGCAGCAACCGGCGAGAGGATGGATCACTCAACAGCACGAACCCCCGCTCGGCGCGGGGAAACACCTCGAACAATCCGTCGAGCAGCCGCGGCAGCACTTCGTCCAGCGAGAGAGACGCGCCAATGGCACGGTTGAGCCCGATCACGGCCCGCAGTTTGGCCTCCGCATGCTCGCCGATCGCCACATCGGCCGCCGGCTCACCGACCGCCAGTTGCGAGACGATGATGGAATCGTGGTCGCCCCCTTCGACGACCTCGTCGAACAGCGATGTCTGCGACCCGAAAATCGAGCTCGATTCGGCCTCCAGATTGACTCGTGAGGGGCGGTCACCCGACGCAAACACGAGCACCTGTTCACAGATCTGAATCTGGTCACCATCTGCGAGCCGGTGGGGCGCGGCGAGCACGCGGCCGTTGTACAGGGTGCCGTTGCGGCTGCGGAGATCCTCAACGGTCGCGTGTCCGTCCTCGATCGTCACGGCCGCGTGCTGGCGGCTCACGGCCGAGACGTCGATCACGATGTCGCAGGCCGGGTGGCGGCCGATGACAACCCTGCCGCTGCGGAGGGTGATTCGTTCGCCGCTGCGAGGCCCTGTTTTCAGTTCGAGAAACGCCACGGTCGGCTCGCTCTTGTGGAAGGCACGGGGAAAGCTGCACTCGGAATTGCCAGCCCCAAGCCCGCCGAGTAATCTTTCCGCTGTTGGCCGGCCGCCAGCATACCCGGATCGGCTTGATCCGTGTGAGACGAGCAAGCACGACCGGCCAAGCACGACCGGCCAAGCACGACCGGCAGGGACCCCACAGATGGGGAATGGTGTAACGGTAGCACGACTGGCTCTGAACCAGTTAGTCTAGGTTCGAATCCTAGTTCCCCAGTTTTTACCTCACGCGCCGGTGGGCTGGCCTTGCAGCGCCGGTGGGCTGGCCTTGCAGCGCCGGGGGGCTTGCCTTGCGGCACCGGGGGGCTGGCCTTGCAGCGCCGGTAGGCTGGCCTTGCGGCACCGGGAGGCTTGCCTTGCAGCGCCGGGGGCTGGCCTGATTCCCCATCTCCAACCACGAGCGACGTCGAAGCATGGGTGAACCTGCCGTTCCGTCGTCTCTCGCGCCGATCGGGCATCGCGTGCTCCTCATCGACGATCAGGCGATGATCGGCGCAGCAGTCCGCCGCCTGCTCGCGGGCCAGCCCGACATCGTCTACGAATTCTGCCAGCAGTCGAGCGAGGCCATGGCGGCTGCCGCGGCGTTCCAGCCGACCGTGATCCTGCAGGATCTCGTCATGCCCGGCATCGACGGCCTCGACATGGTCCGGCAGTTTCGTGACCTGCCTGCCACAGCCGACGTGCCGGTGATCATGCTCTCCGCACAGGAAGAGCCGACAGTCAAGGCACGGCTCCTCGAAGCCGGCGCGAACGACTATCTGGTCAAGTTGCCGGATCAGGTCGAGCTCATCGCTCGCATCCGCGTCCACTCCGATGCCTACCGGCGGCTCCTGGAGCGCGACGCGGCGTTCGTGGCGCTCGAGCGGTCGATGGCCGAACTGAACATGGAGCGGGAGAAGTCGGAGCGGCTGCTCCGCAACATCCTGCCGGAAAAGATCGCCGACCGTCTCAAGAACGGCGAATCGACGCTCGCGGACAGTTTCCAGGAGGTCACCGTCCTCTTCGCCGACCTCAAAGGATTCACCGAGTTTTCGCAGCATACCGACGCCCAGCACCTCGTCGGCCTGCTCGACGAGATTTTTTCCGCGTTCGACCACCTCGCCAACATCCATGGCGTCGAGAAGATCAAGACGATCGGCGATGCCTACATGGCCGTGGCTGGGCTGCCGGTGCCCCGTCCCGACCACGCCGACGCGGTGGCTGCCATGGCGATCGGCATGCAGTCGGCGTTCAGCGACGTGATGGCCAGCCGCAGCCTCGGGCTCGAGGTGCGGATCGGCATCCACTCGGGGCCGGTGGTCGCGGGTGTCATCGGCCGGCACAAGTTCACCTACGATCTCTGGGGCGACACGGTGAATCTCGCCAGCCGGATGGAATCCCACGGCGAGCCGTCGCGGATCCACGTCTCGGAGGCGACCCGCCTCCTCTTGGCCGACCGGTTCCGCTTCGCCGACCGCGGCGAGGTGATGGTGAAGGGAAAAGGCCCGATGCGGACCTCCTTCCTGCTCGGCCGCGTGTGAAGACCGCCTGGAGGGCGGCCTTTCTGCCAGCGGGCGGAGGCCCGCCAAGCAAAACGGGGCCATGGATGGCCCGTTTTGCGTGAAGTCAGTGCCAGCGTCTCAGCCAGCCGCGCCGCCAGAACAGCATCACCATTCCCACGGTCGTCGCCACCATCATCGCCGCCGCGACGAGGCCGCCGTATCGAAAGCGGAGCAGCGGCATGTTCCAGGGCGAATCCGTGTCGAAGTTCATGCCGTAGTAGCCCGTGATGAACGTCAGCGGCATGAAGATGGTGGCGATCACCGTCAGCACCTTCATGACATCGTTCATGCGGTTGTTGAGGCTCGCCAGGTAGATGTCCCGCAGATCCGCACCGATCTCGCGATAGCTCTCCATGAGGTCGAGCAGTTCCATCGTGTGGTCGTAGCAGTCGCGGAAGTGCGTTCTTGCATGGTCGCCCACGAACGGGGTCTGCTCGCGGCCGAGGGCATGCAGCACGTCGCGGGTGGGCCAGAGGGCGCGGCGGAGCGTCATCAGGTCGTTCCGCACGTCGTGGATCCGCACGAGCGAGTCGCGGCTGGGATTGTTCAGCGCCTCTTCCTCGAGCAACTCGAGCCGGTCGCCAAACTGTTCGAGCACGGGAAAATAGCCGTCGACAATCTGGTCGAGCAGGAGAGCGCAGAGCGCGTCGGCGCCGAGGTGGCCGATCCGCGTGCGTCCATGACGAATTCGCTGCCTGACGCCGTCGAAGCCATCGTGGGTGAGTTGGTCGCGAAACGTGATCAGGTAGCGGTCGCCCAAAAAGAGGCAGACGGGATCGGTGACGATCACCTCTCCGTCGAACCTCGCCATCCTCGCCGCCACCAGCACCTGATGGCCGAACACCTCGACTTTGGG
>JBIIOL010000580.1:0-2720 GCA_044336965.1 Pirellulales bacterium
TGGGTGATCGACGACCCGAAGGTCTACTTCAACAAGCGGCAGATGGCAGCCACGCCGAAAGCACCGAATAAACGGCGCTGAGCGGATTTATGGGAGCCGGTTGGCATCCAAGCCCGCAGCGGCCGTCCGCAGGGAATCACAGGCTGGCGGCGCGATGTCGGCGAACCGGTCATTGTCGCACCGGCAGGTCATCTCATCCGGCCCCTCGCGGGTGAGCGTGCAGAGGCAGTCGCCGGCGGCGTCTTCCAGCCGCAGTGTCCAGACATTCCCCTCACGCGACCACGCGGCCTCCGCGAAGCGGGCGTCAGAGCTGTAGAGCCACGAGCGGATCTGACCACGGTCCGGGTCCCAACCGATGATCTCGGTGATCTCCCGCCTGCCGGCGGCGCCAGCCGGGAGGAGCCCCGGGATGCGGCTGTCGCCGGGCAACGGTCGCTGCTCCTGCACCGCATCGGAACTGACGATGTGGGTGCGGATCAGGAAGGCCTTGTTCGTGGACCAGAAGCAGTGCGTGCTGGCTGTCACGCCCTCGCTGACATCCTCCCACGAGCCGACGAGCCAGGCCAGTTCATCGAGCGGCCGCACCGGTGCATGCCCGACCGTCTCAGCGTTGGCATGCTGGGGCTGGGCCGCGGATTCCCGCACGGTGTCGAGCACCCAGTTGCCATCCTCCCGGACCACCACCGCGGAGAACCGACTGCTTGCCGGCGGTGCGTCGGTGAATGCGATGCGTGATACCCCGTCGACGACGGCGACGTCATCGCGGAGGGAGCGGATCGAAGTGATGTCGATGTCGATCGTGGCGCCGGCATCCTGTTCGAACAGAGCGGCGAAAACCTCGCGGACGGCCTCGCGACCAGCGGTGGTTTCTCCGGAATCGAGGTCGACATTCTCGCCGGCCTCTCTCCAGTGCGCCGCGAGGGCCGCCGGATCATGGCGGTTGAAGGCCTGCAGATAGCTCCGCATCATGCGCTGAATACCGGCCAGATCCGGGCCGCTTGTGCTCCGCACCGGCGTCGGCATGTCCGCGCTGGCGGTTACGATCCGTGAGTCAATTGCGTGGTTCGGCTTGGAAAGGGCATTGGCCGTGCTGGGGGGGGACATCCGGAACGGCTTCGCCTTGGCGATCACTTCCGGAATCGGCCGCACTGGCCGGTGCCCCTGAGCTGTCGCTGGGGTCGTTTGCGTGGCCGTGGGGTGAGTGGCGGTGGGGTGGGTGGCAGTGTTTGCCACAGGCTTCTCCGCTGCCATCTTCGCGGGGCGGTTGGACATGCTTGTCTCGACCGACCGGGACGAACAGCCGGCACCCATCAGAAGAAGGCAGGCCGGAACAAACACCATCAGTTGGGCAACGCGACGAGTCACGATCGATCCTCCATGAACGTGCATGAAACGGGGCAGGGGCTGAATGGGGCCCATGCGGCTGGCGTGACATCATGATGGCCGCCGCAGGACCAATCCTACCCGCTCCCCCCCCAACGCGCACAGGCAAGCCGCACGGACGAACGCGAAGGCCCCGGCAGGCGGTGAGACCTGCCGGGGCCCATGCGAAAGGAGGCGAAAGGAGGCGAAAGAATCCGAAACGATGAAGAAGGCGGGGCCTGACCGGTTCAGAAGGCGACAGCCGTGACGCCCGGAAAGTCATCCGTCCGGAAGGGCGTCAGCGGCAGGCCCGACGACGAATACATGTTGCAGACCGGGTTGTCAGCCCACGCATACCTGACGGCGACCGGCTCAGTCACGGCCGCGCTTTCGACCTCGATCCGGCCATCGGGCAGGATCGTGGCCTTGGCCACCACGAACTTCTTGTCGGCCCCTGCGATCGTGAAGCCCCGCGGCTCCGCCACGTCGAACGGCCGCCAGCTGCCAGCATTGCTGGCAACATTGTCGAACGACAGCACGATCTTCGAGCCCTGCTTCTCCATCGACTTGTAGAGCGGGCTGCGGGCAGCGATGCCGGGCTGCTTGTAGGTCTCGGCGAGTGCCCAGCGTGCCAGCCGCTTGGCGACGTCCTGCTTGTTCTTCGGGTGGATGTCCTTCCCCTCGCCGATGTCGATGATCACCGCCTCGCCGGTATTCGGCAGGGCCTTCATCGTCATCGTCTGGGCCTCCCGAAGTTCGGCCCAGTCGCTCTCCGCAGGCTCGGACTTCTCGGCTTTGTGATCGGCCAGTTGGACCCAGTAGAACGGGAAGTCGCCCACGCCCCACTCCTCCCGCCAGCTCTTGATCATGAACGGAAAGAGTTCGCGGTATTGATAGGCGCGGTTGGCATTCGATTCACCCTGATACCAGATCGCTCCCTTGATGCCGTAGCCGATGCTCGGCTTCAGCACGCCGCAGTGGATATTGCCGGGACGGGAGTTGCCCGTCATTTGGGATTCAGGATTGCCCGGCTGTCTCGGCTGGGGCTTCCCCTCGGCCTTTGCCTTCTCGGCTTCGACCTTCCACTCGGCCATCTTCTTGTCGTAGTCGGCCTTGGCGGCGGGGAAATCGGCCTCTGTCTTGGCCCAGCGTTCCATGAGCGGCTTCAGCTTCTCGTTGGCGGCGAGTTTGTCGCGCTGCACCCAGGCCTCGGCGGCGCTGCCGCCCCAGGCGTTGTTGATGAGGCCCACCGGCACGCCGAGCGTCTGGTGGAGCTGCCGTCCGAAGAGATAGCCGACGGCGGAGAAGCTGCCCACCGTGTCGGGAGTGCAGGCGGCCCACTTGCCGTTGAAGTTCCA
>JBIIOL010000636.1:0-2711 GCA_044336965.1 Pirellulales bacterium
CGTTTTCACGGTTGGTTCGTCGCCGCCACGGCGATGGTCGTGCTGCTCGTCCGGCTGGGCGGTCCGGCCCTCTGGGACGACGATGAGCCCAAGAATGCTGCCTGCTCGCTGGCCATGCTCGACTCGCACGACTGGGTCGTGCCGACGTTCAACGGTCGGCTCCGCGTCGAAAAACCGCCGCTGGTGAACTGGATCCAGATCGCCGGATTCACGCTCTGCGGCCGCAACGAGACCGGCGCTCGGATCGGATCGGCCCTGCTGACCGTCGGCACGTGTCTGCTCACCTGGCAGATCGGCTGCCGGCTGCTCGGACCGACGTGCGGCCTCCTCGGCGGCCTGGCCATGGCCAGCTGCGTGTGGACCGCAGTGGGCGGCCGCGCCGCCACCCCCGATGCACCGTTGCTGTTCTTCACGACACTCGCATTCTTTCTCTTCGTGCGCGGCGCCGGCATCCGAGCGGGCGACGGGAGACCACCAGTCGGCACGCCAACACTTTCGCTCTGGTCTGCGATCGGCGTCGGGGCAGCCTGTGGCGCCGCCACGCTCGCCAAGGGACCAATCGGGCTCGTCCTCCCGTTGACCGCATTCCTGCTGTTTGCCGCCTGTCGAAAACAGTCCTGTCTGCAGGTCGGGTGGACGGCGGCGCTCGGCGGTCTTCGACCTCTCACGATCGTGCTCGCGGCCGCGGTGGTGGCGGTGCCCTGGTATGTCTTGGTGACCCTCCGCACCGATGGCGAATGGCTCCGCGGCTTCCTGTTTGTTCACAACGTCGGCCGCTTCGCTTCGACGATGGAGGGCCACTCCGGTTCGATCCTCTATTACCCGGCGGTCGTGGCCGTCGGCCTCTTTCCCTGGTCGATCGTGCTGGCCGCCATGCTCGTCCACCTCGCATGCATGCTGCGGTCACCGGCATCCGACGCCCGCCGCGAACCGGCTCAGCTCCTCGCCTGCTGGATGTTCGTCTGGATCGGCGGTTTCTCATGCGCCGGCACGAAGCTACCCGGCTATGTCTGGCCGGCCTATCCAGCTCTGGCGATCGCCACCGGTCTGTTTCTCGCCGACTGGGCCGACGGCCGCGTGGATGTGCCGTGGCAGCGGTTCCTCACGATGGCGCGAGGGCGAGAGCAGGCACTCGGCCTGGTGATGCAGGTGGCCTGGTCGATTCTCGCAGCGGCCGGCCTGGCATTGGCGATCGGACTGCCGATGGCGGCCAATCGACTCGCCCCCGGCTGCGAGTGGCTGGGCGTGCTCGGCCTGATTCCGCTGGCGGCGGCAGTGGTGGCATGGTGGACCCAGTCGGCGGGCTATCGGGCCAGGTCGCTGGCCGTCATGGCTGTTGCCGCATGCCTGCTCGTCACGCTGATGGCCTCCATCGCCGCCGAGTCATTCAGCCGCCAGCAGGGGCCACGGACACTCGTCGCGCAGCTCGACACGCCGGCAGGCGACTGCCAGTGGGCATGCCTGTGGAACGTGCCCCCGAGTCTCGTCTTCTATACCGGTGCCCAGATCGAGAAGCTCGACACTGCCGACGACGTCGCCGCCCATCTCCGGCAGCATCCGCGGTCCCGCGTTGTGATCGACAGCCGCCAGGAAACGCTCGTCACGGAAGCGCTGCCGCCGGGCTGCGGCGTGCTGTCCCGTGTGCCGACCCTCTCCGAACATCATTTCTTGCTGCTCGGTCGCCTTCCGGAACACGACACGCCGCCGGAGCACGACACCCCGCTCGCGTTGGCGGACTGATCATTCCCCCCCTTTGCCCACATGCTTCCGAGACCGTTTACCCGAGGCAATTTCCCGGAGCCATCCATGCAGGACCGCCGCCCGCTCATCATCGTTCTCGTCGCCTCGATCGCCAGCCTCGTGGCAGGGATCGCGGCCACGCCGTTCTGGGACGAGGACGAGCCGCGGTTCGCGGCCATCGCCCGCACCATGGCCAATACGGGCGACTGGGTCGTGCCGATGTTCAATGACGAACTCGCTGTCGACAAGCCGGTGCTGATGCACTGGGCCATGGCCGCCTCCTACACGCTCTTCGGGACGTCTGAAATCGCGGCACGGCTGCCAGCCGCGATCGCCACGCTGCTCACGGCACTGGCGCTGTTGCGGGCGGGCACTCGCTGGTTCAACAGCACCACGGGCATCGTCGCGGCGCTGGCCTATGTGGGCTGCCTCCTGGTGGGGATCGAGGCGCATGCCGCCACACCTGATGCGATCCTGACCTGCCTCACGACCTGGGCCACGGTGCTCTTCGCGGAAGCCTTGCTGGCCGGTCCCGATGCGGCGGCCTGCCTGACAAAGCTCTCCTGGCGCCGCGCGGCGGTGATCGGCGGACTGCTCGGCCTGGCCGTCGTCTGCAAGGGCCCGATCGGCTTCGTGGGCCCGCTCGCCGTCGTGCTGCCGTGGACATGGTGGCTGGCAATGCAGCGGCGGGTCGATGCCACGACCACCTCCGACCGTCCCGCACGAGCATGGCTCGCAGCGGCGGTGCCGGCCGCCTGGGACACCATCCGGACAGCGCGTCTGGGCATGCTGACCGTGGCGATGCTGGCGGTGGCCGCGCCGTGGTACACGGCGGTGTCGCTCCGTACCAACGGCGAGTGGCTCAACGGCTTCTTCTTCATCCACAACGTGGGCCGGTTCGTCGCTCCGATGGAGCGGCATGGGGGCAGCGTGCTGCTCCATCCGCTGGCACTGCTCGTCGGTTTCTTTCC
>JBIIOL010000581.1:0-2711 GCA_044336965.1 Pirellulales bacterium
TTTCCGTGACACGCGCGGCCACGGCCTTCATCACCTTGTCCAGGCGGTCAACCGTCGCCGCCTCGCTAATCGCCTCGCGGGCTTTGGCGACCACCGCCTGGTCGTCCACGGCCGTCACCTCGACCGCATGCCCGCCGGCCAGCCACTCGGCCAGCCGACGCCCGGTCTCGGCCGTGATGGGCTTGGGATCGCCAGCGAAGAGCCCGGTGCGATCCTTGCTGACTGTGGCGTAGTGCCCGTCGTGAATCACGTCGAGCACGCAGGTGAACTCAAACTCAAGCCCGTCGCGGGCTTCGAGCTTCATGCCCAGCTTGGCGACCTTCTTCTTCCCGTGGTCGTCCACCTGGGCCGTCTCGGTCTTTGACCGGCCCGAGCAGATGACGTGGGCCGGCGACCGCAGTAGCTTGTCCACGAACGCCCGCCACCTCGGCGTAATGACGCTGAACGCCGACCACGTATTGCCCCGGAACTGGGCCTTGGCAACGTCCTCGAGGAGTTCCAGGCACCCGCCGGGACCACTCCAGCAGTGCGTCACGCTGTCCACGATGATGACTTCGTAGCCAGCCTCCTCGGCCGCCGCGATCGCCTCGATGTACCGCTCGGGTGAAAACGGCGGCCGCAGGTCGATCACGTCGAAGTCGTGCAGGTGATCGTAGAGGTCGGACGAGCCTTCCTCCGTGTCGATGACGACGCACCTGCCGCTGATGCCCTTGGCAATCTGCAGGGCACCCCACGTTTTCCCGCTGCCGCTGGGGCCGGTGAGCAGGAGCCGCAGCTTTGTGGCGCTGCGGCGGGCCTTTCGGATCTGAACCATGTCGATGTCCTTTCGTTTCTGTCTTCCGTCCGTTGTGAAAACCGGCTCCGCGTCCTTGCCTTGCCGGCTGTGGTCCCTTCCGTGGTCAACCCGGTTCCACCGGGCGCTCCTTGGCTCGCTCAGAACGGCAGCGTCTGCTCCTCGCTGACGTGGTAGTGCACGTTGCCCAGGTCGGGCACATGCCGCCGCACGTGGTACTGCGTCTCGGTCAGCACTTCGACGACGACTCCACGCAGGATCTGCCCGCGCTCGTCACGCCACTGGATGCGGTCGCCGACGGCGTAGCTCGAAACGAGGTGGCCGTCGCGGATGATGCCGGTGCCGCCGTAGGTTTCGGCCATGCCGGCCACGGCACCGAGGTATTCAGCGTCGCCGGGGTTCTTGATCGCGTTCATGCGATGAGTCCTTTCGTGATGGGTTGCGGGAATGTACGCCCGTCCAGTAAGGCGTCAAGGGGTCAAGCCAACAAAATGAGGGGAGTCGAACTTCTGTACACCTGTCGGGCGTATAGGCGGGTTGGTGCATATGTATACGCGGGTCATTGCATATCGTCAACGCACGATGCCAAGGGCTGCATCAGCGAGCTCCAGCGTCGCCCGCCCGAATTGCCGCAGGCGACCAGGCGGCGCGATGTGCGACGCCTGGTGCTGGGCGATTTGCTGCCCGAGGGCCGCCCGGTGGGCCACGTCGATGGCTGCCAGGTGGCATCGCACCTCGATCGCCAACCCGGCACCGATGGTCATGGTCACGATCGCTAGGGCGGCGCGGACGATGTCGCGGATCATGCCGTCACCTGCGATTCCGCCGCCTTGATCTGGGCAAGCATCTGCCGGGCCTCGTCCTTCGTGTCGTAGCTGCCCACGCTCCAGGCGTCGGCACCACGCTGGGCGAGGATCTCGAACCAGTAGCAGACGCCACGGCTGCGGGGGTCGCTGATTTTCTTGATGCGGTAGGTGGTGTTCATTGGGTGGCCTTTGGTGTTGCCCGCCGGCCCGATTGCCGGCGAGCGTGTGCGGTTGGTCAGAGCGCCGTGATGAACGCCGGGCTCACGCCGCTGATGTTCATGGTGAAGCAGCCGTGCAGCATCGCCGAGTAGCCGCCGACGCCCGAGCCGTCCGTACCCCACATGCTGCCGCCGCGAGCCTTGACCATCGACAGGATGCCGTAGTACTCGCCGTCGAGCTGCACAAACTCCTCGCGGCTGTTCGGCGTGAAGTGCTTCACGATCGTCACGACGTTGGTCGATACGTTGGCGTGAACCAGCCAGCCAGCCTCACGAGCGGCGGCGAGGAATTTGGCGGCGGCGGTCTTGGTTGCGGTCTTCATCGTTTCGTCTCCCGGTTCGCGTCCGCGAGTCTCATTCGCTCGCATGCCCCAATCATATCGGCAGATCGTTGCATATGCAATAGGGGGAAATGCCGGGGAAAACCTACTTTTCCAAGAATTTTTCAGCCGCCCTTGGCCTTCCGCGCTGGCCGGGCTGACTTTTCCGCCCTCTTGGCTGGCTTCCTGGGCTTGGCCGCGGCGGCCTCGTCCTGCCCGCTACGGTCGCGCCCACGCGGAAACCCGACGTGCGGCGGCCGAGCTGCCTCCTCGGCGACGAACTTTTCAACGCTCTTCCGCTGGATCATCCAGCCGTGGCCTGGGATCAGCGTCCCTGCCAGCCGCTTGCCCTCGGGGCGCGGCTTGTCCTCGTCATAGACGAGCCTGGTGACGGTGCTGGGGGCTCGAGCCCCGATTTCGGCCATCACCTGCCGAACGGTCATGTAGCCCGCGAACGGGTTAGCCATTGCGATCATGCCCCTATCGTATCGCCGAGTCTTTGCAAATCAAACTGTCCACCGTCCCAAACCACCCAAATCTCCACGCCGCCGCAGACCGGATTCCCGGTGTCAGC
>JBIIOL010000087.1:0-9392 GCA_044336965.1 Pirellulales bacterium
CTGCACGCTGCCGTCCATCATCGTCACGCCGACCCCGGTGCCGTGATAGCTTCGGCTCGTGAACACCGTGTAGGTGGGCGAGGTGATCGTCACCCCCAAACGGCTGCTCGTGAAGTCGCAGTCGACCGTCTTCCCTGCCACCGTCATCGGGATCGCGGTGTTTGGGGGAAACGTATGAGAGATTCCGGAGTGGAGGATGATGCCGTTGACCCACTGCGTATGGCCGATGTCCGCCGCCGCTGTTCCGCCGAGGGCGATCACATCGGCGGGCGTTGCGGGGAGCGGGGCGCCGACGCTTGACGGGTTGAGACCGTCGCGGATCGCAGCCTGATAGGTCTTCACCTCCGCGAATCCCACCGACTTGCTCGTGCCGTCAGTGAAGTCCCGCACGCGCATCTCCATGTTGACGGCGAACGAGCCGTTTCCGGTTTGCGCTGAAGGCGGGTCGAACTGAAACCATGTGCCGCAGCTGACGCCGTAGTTCATCGGCTGGTGGGTGATTCCCGGCACTGAATCGTTGGGCTTGGTGTTGATCTCGCTGGGGCAGATGAAGAGCGGAATCCGAGCGGCAGTGACCTGCGGCTGGAGCGTGAAGCTCTTCGTGAAGTCGATCAGGTTGGCGACGCTGCTCTGCTCCATGTAGGGGAGGAGATAGGCCTGGGCGGAGAAGCTGTCCGACAGCTGCGTGGCGCTGATCTGGCAGACGGGTGGGAACTTCCGCTTGGCGCTCTCGGGATTGAGCAGTGCCACACCGAGCTGCTTCAGATTGCTCTGACATGCCGAACGCCGGGCCGCTTCGCGGGCTGTCTGCACGGCGGGCAGGAGCAGTCCTATGAGGGTCCCGATGATCGCGATGACGACGAGCAGTTCGACGAGCGTGAAGCCGCGGCGGGCGGCCGACGCGACCGGCGAGAACGACATCGTGCGGAAGCCGGTTTTCATGTCCCACACCGAAGGAATGTCGCGTTGCTCAGGACTCCCACCGAAAATGACTATACCCGCGAGTGGTGGGGCGGTAAAACTGTTGGTGCAGACTGTGGATGCACTCGGCGACGAGGTCGGCGGGACACCCGGCGGGGCGAGGGTACAATCCTGACGGTGATGCAGGCCGCGGGCCGATGAAGTGAACGTGATGGGCGGAGGGCAGACCATGCTTTCATTCCTGGGGCCGGACACGACGTTGTGCGACCGTGTGTCGCGGCGGGAATGGCTGCGGCTCGGCGGCCTCGGCGTCTGCTCGATGAGCCTGCCCGCACTTGCCGCCGCCCGCGCGAGTGCGGCCGCCCAGCCTGCCGGCGATCTGGCCGCCGGATTCGGCAAGGCGAAGTCGTGCATCGTGCTGATGATGCTCGGGGGTCCGCCGCAGCATGAGACATGGGATCCGAAGCCAGACGCACCGGTGGGGATCCGCGGAGACCTTGGTGTCATCTCCACGGCCACGCCTGGGCTTCAGGTGGGCGAGCTGATGCCGCTGACGGCGAAGCTGACGAACCACATCGCCGTCCTGCGTGCTATGGCGACCGGCGACAACGCCCACTCGTCGAGCGGCTACTACATGCTCACGGGCCAGCCGCATGCTCCCAAGGGTGTCGAGAACGCCAATCCCGGCGCCCCGAACGATTTTCCATCACTGGCGGCCGTGGTCCGCCATCTCCGCGGCGATCGCTCGTCGCTGCCTGGTGCCATCCGCCTGCCGGAGCACATCTGGAACACCGATGGTTCGGTCTGGCCGGGACAGGATGCCGGCTGGCTTGGCGACAAGGCCGATCCCTGGCTCGTGATGTGCGACCCAAACAAGCCCGACTTCCGTCCGCCCGACATTTCCCTGCCGACCGAGATCACGCCGGACCGGCTGGAGGATCGCCTCGCCCTGCAGAACCTGATGAACAGGCAGTTCCGGGCGCTCGATGACGACTCGGTCAACCGTTGGAGCACATGGCAGGCGAAGGCGATCGATCTGCTGCGGGCCGACGAGGCCCAGAGGGCCTTTGCCATCGACCAGGAGACTTCCACGGTCCGCGATCGGTATGGTCGCAACCGGTTTGGACAGAGCGTGTTGCTCGCCCGCCGCATGGTCGAGGCGGGCGTGTCGCTCGTGCAGGTCAACTGGACCCGTTGGGAGGATGACGACAACGCCTCACCGGCCTGGGACACGCATGCCAAGAACACGGAGCGGCTGAAGAAGGCACTCATGCCGCCGATGGATCAGGCCTACTCGGCCCTGCTGGAAGACCTGGCCACCCGGGGCATGCTCGAAGAGACGCTCGTCGTCTGGATGGGGGAATTTGGTCGTTCGCCGAAGATTAATCCCGCCGGTGGCCGCGAGCACTGGGGGCATGTCTTCTCCGTGGCGCTGGCAGGCGGTGGTGTGAAGGGCGGCGTGGTCTACGGGAAGTCCGACCGGCAGGGCGGCTTTCCGCTGGAGGGTCGCGTCGAGCCGCAGGACCTCACCGCGACGATCCATCACTGCCTCGGGTTTGCACCTTCCACGGAACTGCACGATCGGTTTGGCCGACCGCTGGTGATCTCGAAGGGGCGGCCGATCGAGGCGATCCTCTGACGGCCACCCCTCGCCGGATTCTCAGGGTCTGGCGACCCACGACTTCACGAGGCTGCCGTCGCCGCTGTTCCACACCCGTACCTCGCCATCGAGCGCGCCGCTGGCGATCCTGCCGCTGGCCGGGTGCACCGCGATGGCGACAGGCCAGTCCGCGTGGCCCTTGAATGTCAGCGCGACCGCGTTCTTCGTGAGGTCGATAGACCGCAGCAGCCGGTCGGTGCTGGCGACGGAGACGGTGTCGGCGGTGCGGACGAGCTTGTATCCCTCCCCCTGCAGATCGACTCCGGCGACTTTTTTCATGGTCTCGATGTCCCAGCGATGGAATTTCTTGTCGGCTCCCACGGACAGCACCTGCTTGCCATCGGCCGTGAAGGCGACGCCCCGTACGGGCTCGCCGTGATCCTGGTAGTTGGCGAGCAGGTCGCCGGAGACGGCGTCATAGACCTTGACCGACCTGTCGCGGCTTGCGGACGCCAACCTCGTGCCGTCGTCACTCCAGGCCACGGCGTTCACCCAGTCGGCATGACTGGCGATCGCCCGCATCTCCGCACCGCTCGCAGCATCGATGATGCGGACGATTCCGTCGGCCGACGCCACCGCCACCTGGTCGCTCTGGGGACGAGGTGCGAGATCGAGCACGACATCGACGGCGCGGGCGAACACGCTTGTCACGAGCCCTTGCTCAAAGTTGACCAGCCGCACGTCGCCATCGCGGCCAGGCTCCCCACTGGCCACGGCGAGCGTCCTGCCGTCGGCCAGGAAGGTGATCGCGAATGTCCGTTGGCCGAGGTTGCCGATCCGCCTCAGGAGCTTTCCTTCGTCGGCATCGAAGACGAGCAGTTCGTGATAGCCGCCGACCACCAGCTGTCGGCCATCGGGTGTGAAGGCCAGTGCGGTGACGGGGATGGCATGGGCATAGGCCCTGGGCGCCGCTGCATGCGTGCGCGGCGGCATGACCATGGCCAGCGACTCGGAAGGCTTGCCGCCGTCGAACGCCGCGCCCGAGGCGACCCAGCCGCGGATCGTCTCGATCGCAGCGACTGGCAACGGATTTGAGTCCGGGGGCATCCGCTCGTCGGGGTCGCTCGTTGTGACGCGCCGCAGGATCTCACCGCCGGGAGCAGCCCCAGCGATGATCGTTTCCGCGCCCGAGTCACCAGGCCGCCGCAGCTGTTCGAACGTATCGAGTCGATACCCACCCTCGGCCTTCTTTGGTCCATGGCAGGCGATGCAGTTGTCCACGAGAATGGACGCGATGTCGCTCTTGAAGCTGATCGGCTCAGCGGCACACGTCAGTGCACGCATCGCTCCCCAGCCGATCAGCGTCAGCATGCAGCTGCGAGTAGAACGGCCAACCGGTTTCATGGTGACTCCTGACAAGGCGAGTGCTAGTGCTGGAACACAAACTCATCCGTGTTGAGCAGTGCCCAGCAGACGTCTTCCAGCCCACTGACCGGGTCCCTGGCCTTCTGGCACAGGGCCACGGCGGCCTGCAGTTCCTCCTCGGTGGGAACCCGGCACAGCGCGGCGAGATAGAGTTCACGGACGATCGCTTCGACCGGCCGGCCGGCGGCGACGGCCGGCCGGATGCGGTTCGTCGGGCTCGCCACCTTCTCGTTCATCAAGCGCCCGTTGATCAGCTCGATCGCCATGCCGAGGCTCGAATCATCTGCCCGTTCACAGGCGCAGACCGTGCCGCGCTGGGGCTTTCCAAACGTCTTCAGGAAGTCCACCTTCACGAGGTCGGGGCCGGGCAGTTCCACGGCGCGGGTGCCTGCCGGCAGCGTGCCGTAGGGCTGCTCGACGCCCGTCACCTCGTCGATCGCGTCGAGCAGCTGTTCCGCCCCGAGAAGCCTCGGCTGCTGGTGTGAGAAGTAGATCGCGTCGTCCCTGTTCAGCGGGCTGGTGCGACAGCTCGCCTGGTAGGTCTGGCTTGTGCAGATCAGCCGAATGAGCCGTTTCCGATCGAAACCGCCGTCGGCGAAATCCCTGGCGAGCGCATCGAGCAGCACCGCGTTACATGGTGGGTTTGAGTCGCGGAACTCGTCGACGGGATCGACGATGCCGCGGGCGAAGAACTGGCTCCAGATCCGGTTCGCCTCGACCCTCGCGAAGGAGGGATTGCCGGGCGACACGAGCCAGTCGGTAAACGCGGCCCGCCGGTCGCCCGTGGCATCCGCGTCTACCTCGCCCGTCGGGAGCCAGGGCTTCATGGTCTTGCCGGTGCGGGGCTGCTTCGTCTCGCCGCTGTCGGCGGCGTAGACGATCGTCTCTCCGGGCTGCTCGGTCTTTCGTGTCTTCACGCGGTCGAAGAACGCAGCCATGCCGTAGTAGTTGTCCTGCGTCCAATGGTCGAAGGGATGGTTGTGGCACTTCGCACACTGCAGCCGCACGCCGAGAAAGACCTGCGACACCGTCTCGACGGTCTCCTCCGTCGTGGTGACGGTGCGATAGAAATTCGCCGGCGGATTGGCAAGCGTGCTGCCCGATCCCAGCAGCAGCTGTCTGGCAAACGTGTCGTGTGGCTCGTTGCGTCGGAAGGAATCCTCGATCCAGCGGTGATACTTGTGAATACCCTCCTCGCCGGCGTGCTTTTTGGTCACGCGGAGCAGGTCTCCCCATTTGAGCGCCCAGAACCGGGCGTATTCATCTCGCGTGAGCAGCTGATCGACGAGTGTGGCCCGCTTATCGGCGGACGTGTCGGCCAGGAATGCCTCGGTCTCCCGCACCGGCGGCAGGGCACCTGTGATATCGAGCGAGGCGCGTCGCAAAAACTCCGCGTCGGTGCATGGCTCGGCGGGGAGGTAGCGAAGCTCCCGCAATTTTTCGTTGACGAGCCTGTCGATGACGTTGATTTCCGGCGGCGCCTTCCAGGCGAACCCGGGCACATCCTCGATGAACATGAGAGGCACCGGCGTGATGTGCTCGAGATAGCGGACGAGGATCACGGCCTCGCCCCGCCGGTGCGGCGTCGTCCATCCATGGGCATCGACTGTTGCGACGCCTGTGTGGGAACTCTCATACGCGGCGAGATGGGTGACGTCGCGGGACGACCCGTCGGAGAAGTGTGCGATGGTGACGAGCTGACGGCCGCCGGCCTCCAATTGCTGCACCTGCCTGGTTCCCGGAGTGACCGCGAGCCGCACGCACCGCGGTGTATCGGGCGGGTCGGCCTTGGCGCCCTCCGCGATCCAGTCGCGGAGGATCGCATACGCCTCGTCCCTCGGCAGGAGCTGCCTGCCACCGCCGTGCGCCAGCTTCATGAGCGGCTTCCGCAGAAGGAGGCTCGCCTCGGGCTCCAGGGGATTCACGCGGCGACCGAAATCCTCGCGGATGAGCGTCGTTTCATCGAACGGCTCGTCGAAGCCGCGGAGCGAGAGCCGGAAGCCACCCTTGCCGCTGGGGGAGCCGTGGCAGGCGCCGGAACTGCAGGTCTGTTTCGACAGCGCCACGAGCACCTCGTTCTCGAACTGCCGGGGCCGCGCCACCGCTTGGTGTGTGACCGTGATCGGGACGGTCACCCGACTCCCGTTCAGTGTGATGACCGCTTCTGTCGTGCCGTCGCCTGCCGGGATGATCACGGTACCGCGAACCGTGGCGACGGACTCGTTCGCCACGACGATGCTCACCTGCCGCGTGAGATCCCGCGACAATCCGGCTGCATCGACGCTCGTCACGGCGACCTGCTGCCGGTCCCTGGCCCCATCGAGGGCGATCGTGTGTGGAAACACGTCGAAGGGTGGCGTGCCAGTGACGGTTGCCGCGGCGATCTGCGCCGGCGGACTGGCCTCTTGGTTGGTTTGACTGGGTTTGTTGGCTTCACCGGGTTGGTTGGTTTTTTGGGCGTCGGTGGCGGGTGGCTGTACCGGATCGCTCCATACGACAGGCAGGTCGACCTGCTCGATCCGCCCGCGGTTTTTCTGTTCTGCCACGGCGAAGAGCCGCATCGACGTGGGTTCGCTGCCATCGGCCGCGGTGCCCGTGAGCGTGATCTGGCACGATTCCTTGTCGAAGGTGCTCGTCAGTGAGAAACCCTTGGGCAGGCTGCTGCCGAGGATCGTGACGACACCCGTAAATGCCGGATCCAGACGTTTGAGCGGCAGCTTGATCTCCTGCTTGGCCGTTCCGCGGGTGAAACTCACCGGGGCGGGTGGCTCGATGGCGAACAACGCCTCGCCGGCCTTCACCCCGGCGATGCTGAGCACGCCGTCGGCCCAGTCCGGTGGAAAGGGAACATGCGGCTCCTTGAGACGCCGCACGGCCGTGCTGACGACGGAGGTCGAACTCGACGGCTGTCCCAGACACTCGGCCCTCAGCCGCACCAAGGCGGAAGACTCTTCCGTCCAGCCTGCATCGGCTGCCAGATACAGCCGCGCCTCTGTCGCCTTCGCCGGGATCACGGGATTCACGACCCGCAGGCCCGACGCCTCTCCGGTGAGTGAGATCACGATCTCTCCGTCATAGCCGGTCCGCGTGACCTTTACGTCCACGGCCGCGCATCCCCGGCCGGCTTCGATTGCAAAGCTTTCCCTGGTCGCCACGACCGGCTTGAGTTCGACCATCACGGGCGGCACCCGTTCCACGGCGAGAAAATAGCCGAATCCATTTCCCCCGCGGCCCGCGAGATCGGACACCTCGAGGCGGTATTCGCCGTCCTCCGGAAACGTGAAGTCGAGCGTTGCCTCGGCGGAATTCCTGGAGTCGGTTTCTGCGATCAGCTTGTTGGAGGCGGCGTCGGCCGCATTGGGGCCCACGCTGTGCAGTCGCATCCGAGGCACGGTCGCGCAGCCGAGGCTGCGGGTGCGGGCTGAAATCCGCACGGCGTGTCCCTTCGTGCCCATCAGGCGATAGCTGTCGCGCTCGCCAGCATTGTCCAGGCGACCGCTGATGCCCACTGGGATCGTGAGGGCAGCCGTCATCCCTTGGCTGTCTTCAGGTTCGACGACCTGCGGCGCGTCGTGCACGAGCACGCGTGCCCACGCCGACGATCGTCCGCCGGGCAGCCGTGTGGCGACGGTGAGCGAGGAGTCCTCGCAATTGCTGGCAACGGTGACCTCGCTCGCGACCGCCGCGGCACCATCAGCGCCGGTGAAGCCGATCCGGGTGGTGGTGCCTCGCTGCACGGCGAGTGGAAACGCATGGCTGATGATCGGGAAATCGCCGAGCCGCAGGTGGTAGCCTGCCCCGGTCTTATAGGAATTGTCGCGAATCTCGAGCCAGCAGTCGCCCGTCTTGGCGAACGTGTGGCTCAGCCGGCATTCCGGTCCTGCGGCCCCATCGTCGGCCATGGCCAGCACGGTGCCGTCGGCATCGACAAGCCTCACCACCGGATCCATCGTGGAGCGGATCGGCAGCGTGAGCACCTCGACGGCGACGCGTTGGCCGGCCTTTCCCTGGAACCGATACATGTCGCTCTTCCCGCCGTCGCTCGTCCCGTCGACGCAGGCCAAGGAGGGGAGGGACTGCGCCGTGTCGCGGGTGTGGTTGTTCCCGTTGTCGGCATGGACCGGCAGATCATCGATCAGCATGACGATCGGTGGCAGCGGCCCGGCCTCTGTCGACGGCCATACTGCGAGCGGCCCCAGGGAGGCGTGGGCCGGCAGAGCCGCCGTCGCGAGGACCGTGTCAGGCTCGACCTTTTCGACCGGGATCGACACGGTCGCGCGGCTGGCCTTGAGCCGCAGCGGAGCCGTCAGGTTCTTTCCCTGGATCACCAGAGAGGTGGACGTTCCCGAGGAGAGCGTCAGCGGCCGAACGGCTGTGATCACGGAGTCCGCGCCGAAGGCTGTGGAGGCGAGCAGCAGGCCCGCTACCCATGCGGGTGCGGGACGCCGTGCTCTTGCGTGTGTCCGTGTTCCGCCCATCGTGTCGACCGAGCCCCGGGGAGACTGCTGCAGAGACTGTCGCCATCGGCCCCCATGATAGTTCACCGGCAGTGCGGTGGTGGTGAGCGGAAAAAAGGCCCGGTTCAGGGCCACCCTTTCTCCAGCGTGCACAAAACCGGATACTGCCGGACAATCGCTTTTCCAGAGGGGGTCATCGTGTGCGAAAAAAACCTGTCTATCGTCCACCGTTATTTCAGGACTCGTGATTGCTGGCGTCGTGGCTCTAGGCTGCCGATGGTCGTGGCCGCATTCGCGTTCCTGCTGGCAGCGATGTTCGGCGCGGCCGGTGTGGCTGGGGAGGTGCGGGTCGAGAAAGACGTTGCCTACCTGGGCGATGATCGCGCGGAGAAGGCGGATCTCTACCTGCCCGCTGTCATGGAGCCGGGGGAAAAGTATCCCGGTGTCGTCATCATTCACGGTGGAGGATGGACGGGCGGCGACAAGGCGGCCGCTCGGGAGATGAATATCGGCACCACGCTGGCGGGGCAGGGGTATGTCTGCATGTCGATCAACTACCAACTCGCGAAGCCCGGCATGCCCACGTTTCCAGCCAACATTCAGGAAGCGAAACGTGCCGTCCGCTGGCTGCGGAAGCACGCTGACAGGTTTCAGTTGGATGCCGCGCAGATCGGTGCGATCGGCGGCTCCGCCGGCGGCCACCTGACGGCATTACTCGCGGTCAGCGGACCGGAATGTGGCCTCGACCCGGCGGAGGATGCGGAATTCTCCTGCCGCATCCAGGCGGCGGTGCCGCTCTACCCGCACTGCGCCTCGACCTGGCAGGGGGGCACGCCGTTGCAGACATACGACAACCTGCCGATGTTCGCGAAGCCCCACACCGAGGCTCCCGAACTGTGGGACTCAGCCTCGCCCATCAAGAACATTTCCCGCGACGACCCGCCGATGCTCTTGCTGCATGGCACGGTCGACAAGACCACGCCGCTGGC
>JBIIOL010000582.1:0-2709 GCA_044336965.1 Pirellulales bacterium
GCAGACCGACTCGATGTCCTTCAGACGGTAGATCACGCACGGTCCGTCAGCGAGCGTGGCGTCGTTGCTCGAGAGGTTGAATTCGGTGGTGTGGACCGCCACGCCCCCCGGCCGCAGACAGTTCATCTGCCGCTCCAGAAACCGCAGGCCGAGGTCGAGATTGCCACAATGCTCAAAGGAGCATGTCGACCAGGTGAAGTCATACCCACCGAGGTCGTCGGGGATGTGGTTCATGTCGACCGGACGATAGGCGACGTTGTCGCGAAACGTGGTTTCCGGACAGAGGCCCGACTCGTTGAGCGCTTCGAGGTTGCCGACCCACTGGCCAGACGCCGCCCACGGCCGGTTTCGCTCATCATCGCTGGGCAGATCGGTCGCGGTGATTCGACACCCGCGTGCCGCGAAGAAGGACGGCAGCTTTTCGGCACCCACGGCGAATCCGAGTCCCTTGCGACCCGGCTGCAACATCCCGCGCTCCTCGAGGGCCTGACAGATGAACGCCAGTTCCCAGAGCTTGCGGTGGGCCCGCCACGGCTCGAGCAGCCGTTTGGACCAGCCGCGAAACGTTGTCGAGTCGAGCGTCGCGTGCCGGCACAACTGCGACACGAGCCCGGTGCCCTCGATGGCCGAGGCTTTCGTCGCCGCATGCAGCTGTGGCTGCGTGCGGGCGAAAGACTGTGGCCGGATCACCGGTGACTCGACGGACGGGACGGTATGGGGCCGCTTGGACCGCCATGCGTTGCGAAGCTTCCTGAGGAGTGATGCCATTGAGTGTGTTCCGATTCCTTCTTTCGAAAACCCTGCCTCACGCCGCCCGCCGCACGCGGGTCTCCCGCTCGGCGAGCGCCTTTTCCTGCGACGCCAGTTCCAGATCGCATTCGACCATCATGTCGACGAGCTGCTCGAAGCTGGTCTGCGGATTCCAGCCCAGCTTGGTGCGGGCCTTCGTGCTGTCGCCCAGGAGCAGGTCGACCTCGGCGGGCCGGTAGTACCGTGGATCGATCTCCACGAAGTCCTGATAGTTGAGGCCCAGCCGTGAGAACGTCTTTTCGCAGAACTCGCGGACGGAGTAGAGCTCGTTCATGGCCACGACGTAGTCGTCGGGCTTGTCCTGCTGAAGCATCCGCCACATCCCCTCGACATAGTCGCCGGCGAAGCCCCAGTCCCGCTGAGCGTCGAGATTGCCGAGGTAGAGCTTGTCCTGCAGGCCCACTTTGATTCGCGTGGCCGCGCGGGTGATCTTGCGGGTCACGAAGGTCTCGCCGCGACGCGGGCTCTCATGATTGAAGAGGATGCCGCAGGAGGCGTGGAGGCCGTAGCTCTCGCGGTAGTTGACGGTGATCCAGTGGCCGTAGAGCTTCGCGACGCCGTAGGGGCTCCGCGGATAGAACGGCGTCGTCTCCTTCTGCGGCGTCTCCACCACCTTGCCGTACATCTCGGAGCTGGAGGCCTGATAGAAGCGGATCTGCTCGCCCGTGTCGTCCTGCACGTCGCGGATCGCCTCGAGCAGCCGGAGCGTGCCCACGGCGGTGACGTCGGCGGTGTAGGCCGGCTGGTCGAAGCTCACGCGGACGTGGCTCTGGGCGGCGAGGTTGTAGACCTCCTGCGGGCGGATCTCACGGATCAGCCGGACCAGACCATTGCCGTCCGACAGGTCGCCGTAGTGCAGGTGCAGTTGGGGCTTGTCGCCGAAGATCAGGTGCTCGATTCGCTGGGTGCCGAACGTGCTCGAACGGCGTCGCAGGCCGTGCACCTCGTAGCCCTTCGAGAGCAGCAGCTCCGCGAGGTAGGAACCGTCCTGACCCGTGACACCCGTGACCAAGGCACGCCGCTGCATCGATGACTCTCCCGTATGTTTTGGGCCGCGTGGCGCGGCGTCGTCCTCGCCAACGTGGCGAGCGGACAAGCCGTTCCATCCCTGCGGGGGGGGACGTTAGCAGGACGATGCGGCCGGCGAAATGGCAGTTTCGTAGGGTTTTTGTCGGGAACACGCAGCCTGTGCCGCACGCTACCCACGGGACGCCAACGCGACGGCCCTGGACGTGCGCGGCGTGCCGCAGAGCGTGGCCCCCACCGTCTCGGGAGCGACGACGTCGATCGCCCAGCGTGTCGCGGCGCTGCCGAGGACTGCCCGCACGTGGTCGCGCCGCGTGTGTGACGCGACGACGATTCCGTCCAACGCCCCCATTTCCAACAGGAAAAATAGGCTCGACGCGGCCGACGATGCCGGGTCCGTCATGCCATGCAGCCACGGCATGGCGTCACAGCCGGCGACCCCTGTCTCCGTGTTCAGCGGCCTTCCGAGGAAGGCCTCGACGAGCGTGGTGAGATCAGCGTCGCGGAGGTAGGCGATGCGTTGCGACCGGCAGCCCAGCCGCGTCTGCATGACCGCCTTGAGAACCGGCACGTCCGCGGCAGAATTGCCCAGCACGAACAGCACGGTGCCGTAGGTGCCGACATCGAGAGCTGTGCGCAGCACCTCCACGGGCAGGTGGCGGTTGCCGGACCGGAGCGGCTGCGATGGTGCCATCCTCGGCCCTGATCCGACCACGAAACAATCGGTCCGCGTCGACGCCGACTCGAGGCCGGCCTGCAGCGTGGAGCCAGTGTCGTGCGACGGCTCCGCGACGACCACCGCCAATGCGGTCCCTGTGACGGCCCACTGGCTCTTCGGGCGATCGGTCAGCGTCGCCATGACGGCGGCCGCGG
>JBIIOL010000088.1:0-9376 GCA_044336965.1 Pirellulales bacterium
CGTCAAGGATCAGGCCGTCTACGAGGACATCTTCTGGAGCCTGCTCAACTCGACCGAGTTCCTCTTCAACTATTGACCGTGCCCAACTGACCACCGACAGCGGGCGACTCCCGCTCTCCTCGAAAGCAACGATGACGACGGCCCCCTTCACTTTCGCGTTTCCCAGGTCCGGCAGCAGCCGCGATCAGCGCGGCTGGGCTCTCGTGATCGCGGCGTGCTGGGCGCTCGTGTCAGCGCCAGCCACGGCGTTCGCCGTGATGCACATCGAGGCCGTGTCGCCCCGGATCGGCCAGCAGGGCACCACCGTCGAGGTGACGATTCAGGGAGCCTTCCTGAAAGGTGCCCGCGAGGTCATTTTCTATCGGCCTGGCATCCGTGCCACCAAGATCACGGAACTGCCCGATCTGAAGTACCGGGTGGGCCTGGCCCACGGCAACTACATCGAGGAACAGATCTCCTGCCAATTCGAGATCGCGGCTGACTGCCCACCGGGCGAGCACCCCTTCCGCGTCCGGACGGCGACGGAAATCACGACCGTTGGAACGTTTCATGTCACGCCCTTTCCCGTGGTCGACGACACCGACAGTGAAGGGGGCGGCCCGAAGAACGACACGCGTGAGACGGCACAGGCCGTCTCGCCGAACGTGTCGATTCGAGGTCGGATCGCCAACAACTGGCCCGATGTCGACATCTACCGTGTGCCCGCCACGGCAGGGCAGCGGTTGTCGGTGGAGGTCGAGGCGGTCTGGATCGCCGACCGGCACTACGCCGACTCGGAATACGATCTGGCGATGCGGATCCTCGACGAGGATGGACGGGTGCTGGCAGCCAACGACGACAACCCGCTCCACGTGCAGGATCCGATGGTGGCGCTGAAACTGCCCCGGGATGGCGCGGTGTTCGTCGAGGTCCGGCAATCCGTATTCAATACCTCTCCGGCCCCCTACGTCGTGCACATCGGCACGAATCACCGCCCGCTCGCGGCCTATCCGCCGGGGGGCCCCGCTGGCACAGCCCAGAAGGTCCGGTTCCTTGGCGATCCGCTCGGTGCCTACGACGACACGGTGGCGATTCCAGCCGAGGCCGGCACGTTTTCCTATTTCGGTGACGCCCCGATGCCGCTGCTGCTGCGGTCGAGCGGTTTCCCCAACGTCCTGGAATCCGAATCCGCGGAGGAGACCCGTGTCGAAAAACTGCCGACGGCCGTCAATGGCATCATCGACCGGTCCGACGACACCGACGCCTTCCGCCTGTCGGTGAAGACGGGGGATCGCATCCGCGTCCGCGTCTTCGCCGCTACCCTCGGTTCGCCACTCGATCCGGCAATCCGCATCCGGCGGCTCGATGCCGCGGGAAAACCGGAGACGATCGAACTCGAGGCCGACGACGCCCCCGTCACCGACCGCGACATTTTCGGCACGGTGTTTCGGTCTGTCGGGGGGCTCAAGGACCTGCTCGACCCCTCCGTCATCTGGGAGCCCAAGGCCGACGGCGACTATCTGCTCGAGGTCCGTGACAGGAACGGATCGGGCAGTCCGACGAGCGTCTACCGCATCGAGATCGAGCCCGCCTCCGACGCGATCTTCGCGCTCCTGCCGGGCACGGGCGATTGGAATGAGTCGCTCCGCAAGGTCGGCCTCGCCGTGCCGCAGGGCAACCGCTTCGCGATCAACGTTTCCCTGCCGCAGGGACAGGGGAACAAGTTCACGGGCGAGTTCGACCTCGTGGCCCGGGGGCTGCCGGCCGGCGTGCGGCTCGTGTCACCACGCTTCCCCGCCGGACTGCCGGCCAACGCGGAGTGGCCCATCCAACTCGTCGCCGATCCTGCGACTCAGCCCATCGCAGCCCTGATCACGCTCGACGCCGTGCCGGTCGATCCCTCCCGCACACTCCGCACCGGATCGCAGCAGAGTCTCCCGTTCATCAACCACTCGGGTGGAGATGCCTGGCGGACGGTCCGGCTCGACCGCTTCGTGATGGCGGTCACCGAGCCGGCGCCGTTCTCCATCGACATCGTCGCGCCGCAGATTCCCATCGTCCGTGGCGGCGAACTGGCGATCCCCGTGAAGCTCACGCGGCAGCCCGGCTTCGACGACCCGGTCGACTTCAACTGCGACTTCGCGCCGAAGGGGGTCAACCCACAGCCCGAGGCCACGATTCCCTCCGGTGAGACCGAGGCGGTGCTGAGGCTCTCGGCCGATGCCAACGCGGTGCTCGGCAAGGGACCGCTGTTCGTCGTGGCAACGCTGACGGCCCCCAAGGGCGACAAGGGCAACGCCGGCCAGATCCGCGTGTCGACGCAGATCGTCGAACTCACCGTAGCGGAGCCCTTCGTGGAGCTGGCCAGCCAGCCCGAGAGCCTCCGCCGCGGCGAGAAGAAGCGGTTCTCCTGGACAATCCAGCAAAAGAGCCCCTTCGAGGGGCAGGCCTCGGTCAAGCTCCTGGGACTGCCGAAGGGGGTCCGCGTGGTCGAGCCGCTGCCGGTGATCACGCGGGAATCCAAGGATCTCGCCTTCGAGATCGAGGCCACCGACGAGGCCCTCCTGGGCGCGGTCGGCGGACTATCATGTGAACTGACGGTGCTGATGGCGGGACAGGAGATCCATCAGCGGACAGGCAAAGGCACGTTGCGGATCGATCCGCGCCGCTAGACTTTCGGTAGATCCACACAGACGAAACACACAGACGAACTACCACGAACCACGTTCGTCGAGCTCTCATTCGAATCAACAGGAGTCGGTCAGATGCAAGCAAACCTGCGTTTTCTCATCGTGGCATCCACTGTCATGGCGTGCGTGGCGGTGCCCTCCGTGCCGGCCGCGGCCGACGATCCGAAGCCTGTCACATTCGACGACAACGTCGCCGGGATTCTCAAGAAGAACTGCCTGCAGTGCCACGGCGAAGCGAAGCAGGAGGCTGGGCTCAACTTCGCGACGTATGCCTCCCTTGTGAAGGGCGGCAGCGGCGGCGTGGTGGTGGTGGCGGGCCGCTCGAGCGCCAGCCGCCTCCTGGAGGTGATTGCAACCGAGGATCCCGACGCGCGGATGCCACCCGACAACGACGCCCTGCCGGCCGATCAGATCGCGATGATCAAGACCTGGATCGACACAGGCCTTCGGGAGAATTCCGGCAGCTCCGTTGCCGCCGCCCGCACGCTCGGCTTCAAGCCGGCGGCGGCCACGCAGGCCAACGACGCCCCTCCACCGGTGCCGATGAAGCCGTTCCCGTTCAAGCCGCGCAAGACCCACCGTCCCTACCCTGTACTGGCCCTTGCCGCGAGCCCGCGGGCCCCGCTGGCCGCGGTGGCCTCCTACGAGGCGATCCGAATCATGTCTTCGAAAGACACGACCTTCGGTGCCATTCCCTTCCCCGAGGGTGAACCGCTCGTGCTGAAGTTCAGCCCGTCTGGCCGCGTACTGCTCGCCGCCGGTGGCAAGCCGGTGCAAAACGGCGTGGCCGTGCTCTTCGACATCACGACCGGCGAGCGACAGGCATCGGTCGGCGACGAGACCGATGCGGTGCTGGCCGCCGACATCTCGCCGGACGAGCGGCAGGTGGCGATTGGAGGCTCCGGCAAGGTCGTGAAAATCTTTTCGACCGTGGATGGCAAACTCCTGCATACGCTCGCCAAGCACACCGATTGGATCACGGCCCTGGCGTTCAGCCCCGACGGGAAACTCCTGGCCACCGGCGACCGGATCGGCAACATTCACCTGTGGGATGCCAAGTCGGGCGGAATCGTGCTGCCCCTTTCCGAGCACAAGGGCGCGATCCGAACGCTCTCGTGGCGGAGTGACAGCGGCGTGGTCGCCTCCTGCGGGGAAGACGGTCTGATCGTCTGGTGGGACGTGAAGGATGGCTGGCCGGCGATCACCAAGCCGAATGCCCACCCGCCTGCGCGGCCCGCCGGCTCCTACGGCAAGATCGCCAGCGGTGTCCTCGACGCGGCCTTCGGGCCCAAGGGCGAACTGGCCACCTGCGGCCGCGACGGCATCGTTCGTCTCTGGGCGGACGACGGCAAGGAGCTGAAGAAGTTTTCGATCGCCGACGACAAGCCGGTAGACGGGGCGGCGCCCAAGGGCGTGACTGTCCTTCCGACCCGCGTGGCCATCTCTGCCGATGGCTCGGCCGTGCTGGCGGGCGATTCCGCCGGTCAACTGCACGCCTGGCCCACTGGTGCGGAAGCTCCGGCCAAGTAGCCTGTGCGGTTCAAAAAGCTTGACTTCAAATTCGGCCCTCGATAAACTGTCATTTCAGTAAGGTCCGGGGTCCGGCCTCCGTGTCAGTTGAGTGCGGTTCGCGAGGGAGTATCCGCTGCGTACGGACGGGAGTCATCCCGCTCGGGGCATTTACGGGGATTCAAAACGATGAATACGAAGCACTGCCGCACCGGTTTCACCCTCGTGGAACTTTTGGTCGTGATCGCCATCATCGGCACGCTCGTCGGACTCCTGCTGCCGGCGGTGCAGTCGGCCCGCGAGTCCGCGCGGCTTTCGGCCTGCTCGAACCGCATGCGGCAGGTCGTCTTGGCACTGCAGAACCATGCCGACGCGCAAAAGGTGCTGCCCGCGGGAGCACGGACCGCACCAGTAGGAGGCTGGCAAATGAGTCCGTTCGTGCAGATCCTGCCCTACGGCGAGGAACTCCGGCGGTACAACGTGATCCTCGCGAGAAACACCTTCGAGGGAGCCGGCCAGATCGTGCCAGAGTTCAAGTGCCCGAGTGACATCGCCGTCCTCGATGAGGGAGGTCGTCCGTCGTCGAACTACGCGTTCAACCGGGGAGATTCATACAGCGGCGGGTATGAAACGAGTCAAATTCGCGGCACTTTTTCGGAGTCGAACTATCGTGTCGGCTTCAAGGACATCACCGACGGGCTGTCGAAAACGCTCGCCGTCTCGGAGATCCTGCGGCCCATCCTGAGCGGCGGAGTCACCCAGCCGCCCGGCATGGCCAACTGCTCCACCTGCGATGGTGCTTCTTGGGCCACCGCGAACAGCCCGTCCGCTTCCACGACGAACAACGCGGGTAATCCCGCCGCCTGTTTCAACAGCTGGCGTGTCGGCGGGTTCGTGGAGGACGGCACGATTGCTTTGCTCGGTGCGTATCGGGGCCCTGGATCGGCCTGGACATGGGGCCGTGGCAACTACTGGGCCTTCACGACCGTGCTCGCGCCCAACGGGCCCACATGCGCGGGCAATGGTCCGGGAACCGCGATCCTCACGCCGCGGAGCCGGCACCGTGGCGGCGTCAACGCCGCCATGATGGATGGTGCGGTGCGGTTCTTCAGTGAAAACATCGACGCCGGAAACCGTTCGGGCACCCAGCGCACAAGGATGTCTGAAGGCGTTGGTCCCTATGGCGTCTGGGGAAACCTGGGATGTCGAGCAGATGGTCAGGCAGTGTCGTTTGAGTGAGTGCTATCTGAGTGAATTTTAGCAGCCGGCAAGGATGGCCAGTCATGATCAACCCGACCTCTGTCTTCACGACATTGCCAATCATGTGCCGCCGCCCAATCATGTGCCGCCGCCCGGAATGGCAGATCGTGGCATGCTTGGCGCTCCTGCTCTCGGTGGGCTGCTCCCGCCACTACGAAGACAAGTTCTCTCGGGCCAGACCGCCGGTCTTTAAGACCACCGGCCGCGTCACCTGGAATGGTGAGCCTGCCGCGGGCGCGCTCGTCACGTTGCAGTCGCAATCGCACAATCTGGCGGCCAGTGGCAAGACGGATGCCAAGGGGCAGTTCACGCTCACGACATGGCGGCCCGAAGATGGCGCTGTCGCTGGCGAGCACGCCGTTTCGATCGAGAATGTCGTGATCCCTGGTTACACTTCCGATGGTCTCCCGATCGAGATCAACGTGATGCCTCAAACGTATCAAGATCCAAAAACATCCGGGCTCAACGCGACGATCAAGACAACCGGCCCGAACGTGCTCTCATTCGAGGTCGTCGGCCCGCGCCGTGAGGCGAAGATGCCCTAAAAAGGTGGCCCTAAAAAGGTGCCAGCCACCAAAATTGGGTAATCTGTCAACCTGCCCAAATTCGGTGGCTGGCACCTTTTTCTTCCTGAGCACTCATGGCGATGATCCAACGCCGCTGGTTTCTCTGCCTCGCGTTCATCCTCGGCGTGGCTGCATCTGCCGCCCGCGGTGATGCCCCCGCCGACCCGGCCGCACTCTTCAACGAGGCCATCCGGCTCTTCTTCGCGGCCCAGCCCGTCGAGTCGGCCAAGGTCTTCGACCAACTCGTTGTGGCCCGTCCCAAGAACGAGCCCGAACTCTGGCAGCGGGGCCTGGCCCTCTACTATGCCGGTCGCTTTGATGACGGCCGCCGACAGTTCGAGATCCATCGCACGGTGAATCCGGCCGATGTCGAAAACGTCGCCTGGCACTTCGCCTGCGTCGCCCGCGATTCTGGCGTCGACGCCGCCCGCCGGGCCATCATCCCCGTTGGTGCCGATGCGCGGGTGCCGATGAAGGAGGTTCTCGAACTCTTTGCAGGCCGTGCCGAGCCAGCGGCCGTGCTGGCGGCCGCCGAGGCCGGCCCCGAGGACGCCCGCCGCAACCAACGCTGCTTTGCCCACCTCTATCTCGGGCTCTATTTCGAAGCGATTGGCGACGACGACCAGGCGAAGCGGCACATGCTCGAGGCCGCGGGGCCTTTTGCGATGGACCATTACATGGGCCGGGTCGCCCAGCTGCACTGCCGGCTCCGCGGCTGGTCCGCGAAGTCAGAATAAGCTGCCAGCCAAGGCGAAACTCATCTGATACCATCCCGGGATCGCCACCGTTCTTCCCAGGAGACCATCGTGAGTCGATCCAGCCGCCTGTTTTCTTCACTCCCGCACTGCGGTCTGATCGTCGTCCTGCTCGGGGCCGCGATCCCAAGCCTGGCCGAGGAGGCCGCCGGCCCAACCACGATCGTGATCGACGAGCGCGGCCCCGGCTGGCGGGATCTCACGACCGACGACTTCCAAAACGTCAACGGTGACCCCACCACCTGGACATGGCAGGGCAACTCCGTGAAATGCACGGGCAAGCCGATCGGCGTGATCCGCACGAAGCAGCCAGTCACGAACCTGGAAATGTCGCTCGAGTGGCGGCACCTTTCGAGCGGCGGCAACTCGGGCGTGTTTCTCTGGTCGCCGCCTGAGGCCCTCGAAAACCTGCCGCCGGGCAAACTGCCCCCCGGCGGCATCGAGGTGCAGGTGCTCGACCACGGCCTAACCGCACAGTATGAGAAATCCACCGGCAAGAAGGCGGACTGGTTCACGACCGACGGTGACGTGTTTCCCGTCGGCACGTCCACGATGCGGCCCTTTCCGCCCACGGCACCCGATGGCAAGCGGAGCTTTCCCTCGGCTCGCCACTCCCGCGGCACGCCGGAGTGGAACCACTACTACATCCGCGCGATCAACGGCGAGGTTCGCCTCTGGGTGAACGGCCACGAGGTGTCAGGGGGCACGGGATGCTCGCCCGCCACCGGCTTCCTCTGCCTCGAATCGGAAGGCGCCCCGGTCGAGTTTCGCCACCTGCGAATCCGCGAACTACCGGCCGCGAAATAACGCTCATTGACGCAGCGATGGGGTCGTACAAAACCACCTCCCCGCCGATCCACAAAAATGCTTCAATGGTGGCAATCGCCACCTGAACCGAGGAGATTTCATGGCCGCCAGCCCCACCGCCGTGCCGTCGTCGCCCATCTACCGCGGCCCCCTACCCCACGTGCACACGGTCGAGCGGATCCCCGTCACGGTCTATGACCAGTCGAGCGACGCCAGCCGCGCCGTGGCCCGCGAGATTGCCGATTTGGTGCAGGCCCGCGCGGCGGCCGGCCAGAAGACGGTGCTGGGACTCGCGACCGGCAGCACGCCGGTCGCCGTCTACGACGAACTGATCCGGCTGCACCGCGAGGAGGGCGTGTCGTTCAAGACGGTCGTCACGTTCAACCTCGACGAATACTGGCCTATGGAGCCCGACGCGCTGCAGAGCTACCACCGCTTCATGCGGGAACACCTCTTCGATCACCTCGATATTCCGGCCGATGCGATCCACATTCCCGACGGCCTGCTGCCGCGAGAGAAGGTTGCCGATGCCTGCGCCCGCTACGAAGAAATGATCCGTGACGCGGGCGGCGTCGACCTACAGCTGCTCGGCATCGGTCGGACCGGCCACATCGGCTTCAACGAGCCGGGCAGCGCGGTCGAGAGCCGCACCCGGCTCATCACGCTCGACAGCGTGACGCGATCCGATGCCGCCAGCGATTTCTTCGGCGAGTGGAACGTGCCCCGGCAGGCGATCACCATGGGCGTGGGCTCGATCCTCGACGCCCGGCGGGTCGTGCTCCTCGCCTTCGGCGAACACAAGGCCGGCATCGTCCGCAAGGCGGTCGAGGAGCCGCCGTGCAGTCATGTGTCGGCAAGCGCCCTGCAGCAGCATGCCGACGCCAGGTTCGTGCTCGACCGGGCCGCAGCGAGCCGGCTCACGCGGTTCGATTCACCCTGGCTCGTGGGCCCGCTCGACTCGATGGGCCTCGCCTGGACCGATGCCCTCACGCGAAAGGCGGTCATCTGGCTCTCGCTCGAGCTCAAGAAGCCGATCCTCAAGCTCACCGACGAAGACTACAGCGAGCACGGCCTGCAGGATCTCGTGAGCAACCGCGGCCGAGCCTACGACATCAACATCGAGGTCTTCCGCTCGCTGCAGGACACGATCACCGGCTGGCCCGGCGGAAAGCCTGGCCGGCCACGGAAGGTCCGCATTGCCGGCCAGACAGCGGCCACCGTCCGCGGAGACCGTCCGGACGATTTCCCGAAGCGGGTGGTGATTTTCAGCCCGCACCCCGACGACGACGTGATCAGCATGGGCGGCACCTTCATCCGCCTCTGCGAGCAGGGGCACGAGGTGCACGTGGCCTACCAGACCAGCGGCAACATCGCCGTCTGGGACGAATCAGCTGACAGGCACGTCGACTTCGTGGAGGAATTCTGCCGGGCGTTTGGCGTCGGCACGAAGTCGAGTGAGATCGCCGACAAGATCCGCACCTTTCTTCGCACCAAGACTGCCGGCGAGGTCGATCTGCCTGAACTCCAGGCAGTGAAGGGATTGATTCGCCGCACGGAAGCCCGCGCGGGCGCCCGCTACTCCGGCGTGAAGCCGGAACACATCCACTTCCTCGACCTGCCGTTCTACGAGACTGGAAGGGTCCGCAAGAAGCCGATCGGCGCCGACGACATCGCGATCACGTGCCGACTGCTCGACGAGGTAAAGCCGCATCAGATCTATGCCGCTGGTGACCTCTCCGATCCGCACGGCACACACCGCGTCTGCCTGAACGCGATCTTCCAGTCGCTCGAGAGCCTCGCCGACCGGGAC
>JBIIOL010000583.1:0-2701 GCA_044336965.1 Pirellulales bacterium
GTCGAGGCGACGCAGGGCGAAGGCGGCTCGACCGCCGAGCGAAAGCGGTCGACGGCTGACTTCGCGCTTTGGAAGAAGGCCAAGGCGGGGGAGCCGTCGTGGGAGAGCCCGTGGGGCCCGGGCCGGCCGGGCTGGCACATCGAGTGCTCGGCGATGAGCCGGGCGATCCTCGGCGAGCACTTCGACATCCACGGCGGCGGACTCGACCTGATCTTCCCGCACCATGAAAACGAGATCGCCCAAAGCGAGTCGCTCCACGACTGCCCGATGGCCACCTACTGGATGCACAACGGCCTGATGCAGGCGGCGGGCGCTGCCGGGAAGGTGGGTGGCAGGCCGCGGGGCTCCGAGGCCGGGGCCGATGATGCCGCCGCCGAGGCGGCCACTCAGGCAGCCAACCAAATAGCAAGCAAGATCTCGAAGTCGACCGGAGCCGAGCCTTTCAAGAACCTGCTCGCCCGGCACCGTCCCGAGGCGATTCGTTTTCTCCTGCTCTCCACCCACTACCGCAGCCCGATCCACTTCGGCGAGGAACCGCTCGGCGAGAGCGCCCGGGCGCTCGAGGCCTTCGAGCGACTCTTCACGCGGTATCAGCGTGTCAGCGGGAAATCCTTCTATGCCCTGCCCTGTCGCGACCGCCGGGCGGGGAACGCGGCGGTCGGGGCCGCGGGCGAAGAGGTCAAAGCCCTGCGGGAAAAATTCCTGGCGGCGATGGACGATGACTTCAACACGGCGATCGCGATGGCGACGCTCTTTGACTTCGTGCGAACGGCCAACAAGTTCGTCGATCAGCAGGGGCTGGAGAAGAAGGCCTCGCCGGAGTCGCTCGCCACGTTCGACGCTATGCTGCTCGTGCTCCGCGAACTGACCGGCACGCTCGGCATCTTCCTGAAGGAGCCGCAGGCGAAGGCTGGCGGCGCCGACGAGGGGCTGGTGGCGAAGCTGATGGAACTGGTCATCGAGATCCGGGCCCGGGCCCGCGGTGCCAAAGACTTTGCAACGGCCGACCTCGTGCGAAACAAGCTCACCGAGGCGGGCGTGGTGCTCGAGGATCGTGCCGACGGCACGCAGTGGTCGCGGAAGTGATGCAGCCACGGGGAATCCCATCGCTCACGCTCCGGGCTTGTATGGACGCTCCCATAAAAGCCCCCGGCGTGAGCCGGGGGATATGGCCGGTGAAGTCGCTTCCCTCCAGCTGCTGGGGTAGTCTTTCCTGATTCAGCCGTTGCCACACCGACTCCAGGAAGCCATCGCCATGCCCGCCTTCGACACCCCGAATGGTGAGATCGAGTTTTCACGACCCCAGATCGCCAGTTGGTGCCTCGGCCTTGGCGGCGTGCTGGCGGTGCTCGGCATCCTCGCCATCGCCGCCCCCTGGGTGGCGTCAACCATCATCGACTACCTCTGCGCCGGGGCGTTGATCGCGGCCGGTATTTCGCAGCTCGGCATGGCGGCAGGCACCTGGACGTGGCGGGGCTTCTGGCTCGCCTTGGTCTGCGGGGCGCTCTCGGTCGTGGCAGGCGTGGCCATGCTTGCGATCCCGGTCGAGGGCATCCACGCGCTCGTCACGTTTCTCGGCATCCTGATCCTGCTCCAGGCGGCCGCCAAACTGACGGCCGCGTTTTCCGTGCCACGCGATTTCCCCCGCGGCTGGATCCTTTTCGACGGGATCCTCACGGCCGTGCTGGGCGGCATCCTGCTCACGAGCCCGGCCAGCCAGGCGGGGCTCTACCTGGGAACGCTGATCGGCATCAACCTGCTCTCGAGCGGGATCGCGTCGGCCGCCGCGGGGTTTACGCTCCGCCGATCCCTGAACTGAATACGAAGAGTTGATCACGAGGGCAGCTGGATCGCCACCGGCTCGCTCTGAGTGCCAGCCGCCTCGGCCGCCGCCATGTCGCGGATGTCTTGGGTGATCTTCATCGAGCAATACTTCGGCCCGCACATGCTGCAGAAGTGTGCGCTTTTGAACGTTTCCTGCGGCAGCGTCTGGTCGTGGTATTTCCTCGCCGTCTCCGGATCGAGCGACAGCCGGAACTGCTCGTTCCAGTCGAAGTTGAACCTGGCGCGTGACAACGCATCGTCGCGCACGCGGGCGTTCTTGCGGTGCCGGGCCAGATCGGCGGCGTGGGCCGCGATCTTGTAGGCGATCACCCCCTGCTTCACATCCTCGGCATCCGGAAGCCCTAGGTGCTCCTTCGGCGTCACGTAGCAGAGCATGGCCGCGCCGCTCCAGCCAGCGAGCGCCGCGCCGATCGCACTGGTGATGTGGTCGTAGCCCGGCGCGATGTCGGTGACCAGCGGGCCGAGCACATAGAAGGGCGCCTCGTCGCACTCCTCCATCTGCCGCTTGATGTTCATGTCGATCTGGTCCATGGGAACATGCCCCGGCCCCTCCACCATCACCTGGCAGCCCTTCTTCCAGGCCCGCCGCGTCAGCTCGCCGAGCACGTGCAGCTCCGCGAACTGGGCCTCGTCACTGGCATCGGCGATCGAACCGGGCCGCAGGCCGTCGCCGAGGCTCCAGGTGACATCGTATTCGCGGAAGATGTCGCAGAGATCCTCGAAGTGCGTGTAGAGAGGATTCTGCTGGCGGTGGGTCATCATCCAGCGGGCGATCAGCGAGCCGCCGCGGCTGACGATGCCGGTGATCCGGTGCATCGTCAGCGGCAGGTGCTCCTGCAGGAGCCCCGAATGGACA
>JBIIOL010000584.1:0-2699 GCA_044336965.1 Pirellulales bacterium
GACATCGTGGCGGGAAAGTTTTTCGCCGTCTGGGCGGTGGCCCTGGCAACGCTCGTGGCCAACGTCGTCTCGATCGCCCTCACGACGGCCGTGTCGCTCCGCTTTCTGCCGCAGGGTGAGAAACTCCTGCCGGAGGGACACCTGCCGATCGTCGTGGGCGTGTCGCTGCTGGCGTTCATCGGCCTGTCGGCGGTGGCGGCGGCGATGTGCCTCGCCGTGACCACCGCGTCGAAGAGTGGCAAAGAGGCGCAGAACACGCTCACGCCGGTTCTCCTCATGGCCAGCGCTCTGGCGGGCGCCGGTCTGCTCACCAATCCGAGCCAGAGCCTGCTCTTGCCGACCGTGCCGTTTGCCGGTCAGGTGGCGCTGGCCCGTGCGACGCTCGAACCCGGCGAACGGCCAGCCTCGCCCGACGCCGCGGCCAGCGGAACCATCGAGCGGTTGGCCGTGCCACTGGCGGCGTCGCTCATCTCGTCGGCTGTGATCGTCTGGCTCCTGCTGCAGGTCACGGCGGCCCTGCTCACCGATGAGGAGATCCTGTTTCGGGGACCGGATGTCGCTGGCGGACTGCTCGCGCGGCCCGCCCGTCGCCGCCGACCGTCCGTCGCGCAGGGGCTCACGGCGCTGGCCATCGGCCTGTCTGGACTGTGGTACGTGCAAGGCATCGCGCCGACCGACTTCGCGCTGGCGATTCCCGTGCAGCAGGCTGCCGCAGTGGTCATGCCGCTGGCCCTGCTGCTGGCCTGGCAGCGGGTTGATATTCGCTGCACGTTCGGCCTGCGATGGCCGGTGGTGGCCGGCAACTGGGTGGCCTGGCGGAGGGTGGCGAGTGTGGCCGGGGCGGTGCTGGTGGGTGGTGGGCTCTTCGTACTCGGGGCCGCCGTGCTGCTGGCCGTTCGGGGAACACACGTGTCGGCCGAGGCGAAAAGTCTGGCTGAAAAACTGATCGGCATGATGCAGGACAAGCCGGTCTGGCTATCGTGGGCACTCATCGCCCTGCTCCCGGCCATCGGTGAAGAATTGCTGTTTCGCGGCTGGGTGCAGTCGGCGCTTGTGGGTGCCTGGCCCAGCCGAGGCAGGCTGGTCGCGGGCGTCGTGATGCAGGCCGCCTGTTTTGCGGTCTTCCACCTGCTACCCGAGCGGATGCCGCAGACGTTTGCCCTGGGGCTCGTGGCCGGTGTGCTGACCGTGGCAACGCGGAGTCTGCTGCCGGCGATTGCCTGCCATGCGGCCCACAATTCGATGCCGCTGGGAATGCTCTGGCTGGCGGGCGGATTGTCCGCCTCGGCGGAGTCGGTCCCGGCTGCCACGGCGGCCGCCACCGAACTGAATCTGCCCGCGTGGGCGGTGCTCGCAGCATTGGCAAGCGTAGCCGTCGGCGCCGCCGTGATCTGGTGGACGGTGCGCGTGCATGCTGCCGGGGGCAACGGCGGCTGGCGTGCCGGCGTGGCCTCGGCCCTGTGCATCATGGGACTCGCGGCGTTGGGATCTGGTTTTGCCAGTGGCGTCGTCGCTGCCGAGTCGCCACCAGCCGCAGCCGCAGCGGTCCCGCAGCGGCTGCGGGTGGCTGTCGCGCCGCTTGCCTCGGCGGTCGAATGGGATGGCGATCAGCCCACCGGCGTGGTCATCGATATCTGGCGAGATCTTGAGAAGCGTCTCGGCACGGAGACCGACTTCGTTCGCGTGGACACGTTCAAGCGGCTGCTGGAGACGCTGACCAGTGGCGAGGCGGACGTGGCACTGGGACCGTTCGCGATCACCGAAGAGCGGGAGCGGATCTTCGACCTCACCCACCCGATCATCCATTCGGGCTTGCGGATTGCCGTCCGCCAGCGTGACGAGTTGGGATTCCTCTCGGCGCTTCGGTCGCTCTTCTCGTGGCAGTTGCTCCAGCTTCTGGGAACCGTTCTCCTGCTTGCCCTCGCCTCCGGCCATCTGCTCTGGTGGTTCGAGCATCGCGGCAACCCGGAGTCATTTCCGCCGCAGTATCCTCGGGGCATGTGGGAGGCCATCTGGTGGATCGCATCGACGGTCGTCGCCGGCGGCTGCGACAATAAGCACGTCGCCAGCGGGCTTGGCCGCACGATCGCCTTTGCCTGGATGGTGGGCGGAATCATGCTCCTGGCAGCGTTCACCAGCGTGCTCACCGCCACGCTCACAGCGGAACAGGTGGCGGGAAACATTCATGGGCCCAAAGATCTCGCCGGCCGGACGGTCGGCTGCCAGGAGGCGGCGGTGACGGTGAAGGAGGTCAGGCGCAGGGGAGGTATCTCCAGAGAATTTTCCAAGCTCAACCAAGCCTTGGATGCACTCGGCCGGGATGAACTGGATGCCGTGGTCGGCGAAAACCAGCAGATGATGTTTCTTTTGAACCAGTCTGGACGTCAGAGTCTCAAGCTCGTCGGCCCGATCTTCGAGTCGTTCGACTACGGCCTTGGGCTGCCCAACGGCAGTCCGCTCCGCGAGGCGCTCAACACGGCGATCCTGCGGATGCGGGAGGACGGCACGTTCGAACGCATCCGCGAGCAGTGGCTCGGCAGGCACGACTAGGGCGGATGGTCGCTAGGGCCGGAGGCCGAGCCTTCGCGTGTATACGGTTCGGGGCTGCCCATGCCCCGTCGCCGGACGTTCGCTTTCGGGCATCCTGCCCTTCGCTCACTCGATGGCGGCGGCGCTCCGGCATCCTGCCTGCGCCGACC
>JBIIOL010000585.1:0-2697 GCA_044336965.1 Pirellulales bacterium
GGTGGGGATCGCCTTCGCGCCGGCGATCGCCCCTGTCGCAGGGAGGGCATTGCCCTGGCTGACCGACAGCGATTCCACAGGCAACATACTCAAGTTCCCATGCCACGCCGCAGTCATTTTGGGCCCGTTGAGGATGATGTTCTTGAGCTTCTTGAGCTTCAGAAGATGCACCGCGCTGGCATCGGTCAGGGCTCGGGCGTGAATGAGGTTGAGGGATTCCAGGTTGGGGAACCGCTCGCAGATGTGGCCCAGCCCTTCGTCGTCGATGCCGTTGCCGTGGAAGGCGATCGACTTCAGGTTCGTCCAGCCCTCGAACGCAGCGAACGCATGGCCGGGCACGTTCGCCCTGAGGCTGAAGGTCTCCAGGTTCTTCAGCCCGGCCAGATGCCCGAGTCCAGTGTCGGTCACGTTGAAGTAATGCAGGGCGAGCGATCTCAAATCGGGAAACGTCGAGAGCTGTGCAAGCTTCGCGAGCGCCGAGTCACCGAGGCCTCCGCCGCTACGCTTCTCGATCCGCAGGGCCTTGAGGCGGGTGAGTCCGAGGAGCGGGTCGAGCGAGGATTCGTCGAGCGTTGTCACCACGATCGACACGTTCTCCAGGGTCGGGATGTGTCCAAGATGCTCGATAAAGGCCCCGTCGTAGGGGTCGGTTTTCTTGTCGCGATTCGCGTGCGGATCACGAGCGTTGAGGATCCCGGTGTTGACCATGGTCAACGTGTCGAAGATCGCGATGTCGCCGCCCGCGGCCTTTTTCAAAGACTCGGGAGTCGTGTTGACTTGCGTAAACCTTCCCGGAGCGGTCTCGATGGTGCGGACGACCACCTCGACGTGCGGATGCTGCTCGGCGGCGGCGAGGATGGCCGCGGCGTTTTCGCGGAGTGCCTGCTGCAACGCGGCATCACTCGTGGCGGCGATGAATGCGTCCAGGTCGCCCCGGGAGGTGATCTTGGAAAGGTCCGGCGGGGCGGCGTGCACCGCGGTGACTGATGTGAGCAGGAGGACGGCGAGGAGGGTGATTTTCATATGTGGTGTTCTCCGTTGATGACGCCTCGTTGTTGGTTCTGCCTTTGGGGCAGCGAAGAACCAGGAACAATCAGACTCAGTATTTCGGGAAAATGGCCGGGGTGGGGAAACGGTCGATGAGGTTGAAGTCGCCATTGCCGAGATATTCCTCTCGCGGCACTTGGAAACGCGGCCACGCGGCGGGGCGAACGCGAACGATTCGCCCGGGTCGGATGCCTTCGACGATGAGATCGGTCTCAAACCGAATCTGAATGCCGCTGCTGCCGAGCGGGACATCGCCGGTTGCCTTGGTGACGTCACGGATGGAGCCCTTCGAGGCCATGTGGGCGGGGCCGTAGGGGCCGGCGACATGCTTCAGCGTGTTTTCAGCGCCGTTGATCAGTGCGGGCACCCCGGGCTTGAATTCGGCGTAGAGCGAGGGATCCATGCCGCCGAAAAGCGTCGCGGTGACGGTCGCGCTACCGACCTTGCCATACTCCACAGAATCGACCCATGCGGGCAGCCAGTAACTGCGCATGTGGACCTTGTGCACTTCAGTCTGATAGTCAGCGGCACGCTGCATCGAGGCGTCGTCGAGCCAGATGTCGGCGATGTGAAAACTGGTGAACGGCACGCCTTCCTGCACGCCTGCACCCGCGATGGTGGGCTTCCAGATGATGCCGAGCTGCACCGGCCGTCCACCGAGGGACTTCGTGCCCTCAGCGGGCCATGCATCCTCGGTCATCCATTCGTTCAGTGTGAGGGTGTCGCGTCCGCGGTGGATGCGAGTGGCGGCGTCGAAATGCAGCTTTTCCTCGTTTCCCTTGGCGGTGGTACCGGCAATGGGTTCGCAGGTGGCGATGATGAAGCCGCCCTGCCTTTCCATCCGCGCTTCTCCAAGTCTCCAGACCTTGCCCACGCGCATGCAGTGGCTGGGTTCGTCCTCGAGCAGGAGCACATGGTTCTCGGCGGGCTCGCCGCCCTCGCCTTGATAGGCTCCGCCCTTTTTCTTGCTGTCGATGGGCAGCACGGGCACGGAAGAGATCTTCGGATCGGGCGGAAGAAAGGCTGTCACATGCAGCATGGTGCCGAGCGGGATGTCTCGCAGGTCCGCGGGTGCGTTGTGGTAGCGGATGATGCCGTAGGGCAGCATGGCGAAGGGACTCGGCGGATTGCGAAAGAAGTAGCCGTTGGTTTGCACGCGAAGGCTACCGCGGCGGTTGGCATGGTCCACAAACACCAATTCGCCACGATAGGAGTGCGCTTTTTCCAAAGCAGGAAACGTCCCACCTTCAGGGCGGAACGGCACCTCCTCGGCACATGCCGCGCTGAAACCAAGAACCAGCAACAAGGCGCAAGAAACGAAGCACTTCATAGCGTGACGACTCATAGCGTGACGACGTTGTTGCTGTCGCCGAACGTGTCCGTCTCCACGCCCATCCGCTGGGCGATCATGAGCAGGAGGTTGCTCATGCGGGCATCCGGGTTCAGGGGGCGGCCGAGGATCTTGAAGTGTGCGTGGAGGTTATCGAGCTGGTAGCCGTCGAAGTGGCCCTGGTTGAAGTCGAGGTGCGAGCCGTGTCTCAAACCGAGGTCCGACCCACCGGCGAGGACGAGGGGGAGGTTGGCGTTGCCGTGGCCATTGCCCTCGGACATGCCGCTGCCAAAGAGCGCCATCGTGGAGCCGAGCAACGG
>JBIIOL010000586.1:0-2691 GCA_044336965.1 Pirellulales bacterium
GTGACGCGATCGATCCGCGCCGGCTGCGGCAGGTCGATCTGCACCCACGCAGGCGGACGACGATCGGCCACCCACGTCGATCCCTTTCCATACTTGCCGTCGTTGAGCACGCCGTCGGCGCCGCCGACCTGCGTCGCTGCCCCTGATGACGATGCCTTGCCACCGAGCTTGGCTGCGGCCAGATTCGTCGCAGTCTCACGAGTCGCGGTCGTGCCGGGCACGCCTGTTCCCCAGACCTCGAGTTCGTCGAAGGCGGGGCCCTCGCTGGTGGCATCTGTGGCGATGACATTCAAGCGAATTCGCTGCGCGGTTACCGGCTGAAAGTGATCGGTGAAGCGGCCCTGCTCGATCGATCGCCAGTGTGGAAACCCGGCCAGCTCACGCTCGACGGCATCGATGGCCTGTTCGATGTCGCGGATCTTTGCCACGCGGTCTGCGTCGTCGTCCCGTCGCCAAGGGCGGTCGTCGTAGTGCACGCCGGAAAACACGGCAGTCATCCGGTAGTAGTCGCGGGAGGAGATCGGATCGAACTTGTGGTTGTGGCAGCGGGCGCAGCCGAGGGTGAGGCCGAGGACCGCCGCCCCCACGTTTTGCACCACCTCGTCAAGGCTGTTGAGCCGCGCCTGCCTGATGGCTGCCGGCTCCTCGCCCACCTCCGGTGGCGTGGGCAATGGCGCGGTGACGAGAAATCCCGTGGCCGCATCAACGCCTTGGGTATCTCCGGCGAGCTGTTGAAAGAGAAACCGGTCGTAGGGCAGGTCGCGGTTGAGCGCGTCGATCACCCAGTCGCGATACGGCCAGGCATGCTCGCGGAGCGTGTTGAATTCATAGCCCCGCGTGTCGGCGTAGCGGATGACGTCGAGCCAGTGCTGGGCCCAGCGTTCGCCGTATCGCGGCGAAGCGAGCAGCCGATCGACGAGTGCTTCCACAGCCTGCGGGCTCTTGTCGGCGAGAAACGCCTCGACCTCTTCGGGGGTGGGCGGAAGGCCGGTGAGATCAAGCGACAGCCGGCGTATCAGCGTGCGACTGTCGGCGGAGGGCGACGGGGCAAGGCCTCGCGTGGCGAGTTCGGCAGCGAGAAAACCGTCGATCGAGTCGTGGGCAAAGGATTCGGCGAGCAACTGAAACGCCCAGTGGTCGCTCGTGCGTCTCACGGAGCCAACCGCCTCCATCTGGCCGGGCCAGATCGCGCCGGCCGCGACCCACCGCGACACTGCCGCGATCTCGGCAGCCGAGAGTGGCTCCCCTTCTGGTGGCATCCGCTCGTCGGGATCGGTCGCGGTCATGCGGCGGAGGATTTCGGTTTTCGACGTTTCGCCAGGGACGACCGACGGGCCGAAGTCGCCACCGGCCAAAAGAGCCTGACGGCTGTCGACCCGCAGCCCCGATTCCTGCGCATCAGGCCCGTGGCACTCCACGCAGCGGGTCCGCAGGATCGGCAGCACGTCGCGTTCGAAGTTGATTTCCCCGGCCGACTTCGTGTCGGCCTCGTCCGCCGCCCTCGAAGCGGCGCTGTCAGCAACAGGCAACACTGCCAGCGCGGTCAGGCAGACTGCGACGAATGAAAGATGCCTCATGAAAGCATCTCGCGGATCACGTGGCCGTGCACGTCGGTCAGCCGGCGTTCCGTGCCGCTCACCGGAAAGCTTAGCCGCTCGTGGTCGAGCCCGAGCAGGTGGAGGATCGTGGCGTTGAAGTCGTAGAGTGTCCGCCGGTCCGACACGGCCTTCCAGCCCAGTTCATCGGTGGCGCCAAAACTAAAACCCCGCTTCACACCGGCGCCGGCGAGCCAGCAGGTGAAGCCGTCGATGTTGTGGTCGCGGCCGGTGCCGTTGGCCTGCATGAAAGGCAGGCGGCCGAATTCAGTGCAGAAGACGACGAGCGTGCTGTCGAGCATCCCACGGGTCTTCAGATCGCGAAGCAGTGCCGCGGCCGGCTGGTCGAGAATCCCGGCGTGAGTGCCGTGGTGCTTCACGATGTCGGAATGGCTGTCCCAGTTGAGCGCGCCGCTGCTGGCGAAGGCGCCGTTGAAGAGCTGCACCACCCGCACGCCCTCCTCCAAGAGCCGCCTGGCGAGGATGCAGTTGCGGGCGAAGCCTGCCTTGATCGGATCGCTGGCCGTCGCGCCGTAGTCGACGAGCGTGCGGGGCGACTCGCGGTCGAGATCGAGCACGCCCGGAATCGAGAGCTGCATCCGCGCTGCGAGTTCATAGCTGCTGATCCGCGCTGCCAGGTCGCTGTCGCCGGGATACCGCTGGCCGTGGCTGGCGTTGAGCCGGGCCAGCAGGTCGGTCGCCGCGCGACTCGACGCTGGGGAGATTCCCGAGGAAGGCCGCAGATTGCGGGGCGGCTCAGCGGCGCTGAAAGCCGTGCCCTGGAAGGCGGCCGGCAGAAACCCTGAGCCCCAGTTGTTGGGGCCCGCCTGCGGCCGGCCGCGCGGGTCTGCGATCGCGACGAACGCAGGCAGATTTTCATTGTCGCTGCCGAGGGCATAGGTGACCCATGCACCGAGGCTGGGAAAGCCTTCGAACGTGTAGCCCGTCGAGAGAAAGTTTTCAGCCTGTGTGTGGGCGCTGTTCTTGGCCGTGAGCGAATGGATGAAGCACATCTCGTCGGTGAGCTCGGCGAGATGAGGCATCAGGTCGGAGACCATCTTGCCGCAGTCGCCGCGCGGGCGGAACGTCCAGAACG
>JBIIOL010000587.1:0-2685 GCA_044336965.1 Pirellulales bacterium
CTGGAGCAGGTCGGAGGTATCGCGAGGCCAACGGATCGCCACCTTCACCTTCGTCCGCGGCGGCACGTTCTGCCGCGACCGGATCTCGCGGATCGCCGCGACGACTCCCAGGAACGTGCCGAATTGCTTCTCCGTGCGGTCGTCGATCCACCCAGCCGGCGGCTCAGGCCAGCGGGCCACCATGATCGAGGGCGCAAGGTCGCCCGTATCCCATGGCATCCGCCGCCGGCCCGCCGCCTCACGGAGGTGCTGCCAGATCTCCTCCGTGACGAACGGCATGATCGGATGGAGCAGCCGCAGGATCGTGTCGAGTCCGAGCAGCAGCATCGACTGTGCTTGCGCTCGCAGGGCCGGATCGGCTAGCCGCGACTTGCAGAGTTCGAGATACGCGCTGCAAAACTCGTCCCAGGCAAACGCATAGAGGATGCGCGCCGCCTCGGCAAACTTGTATTCGTCGATTGCCTTTGTGGCATCGCGGGTCACGCTGGCAAGCCGGCTGGCCAGCCAGCGGTCTTCAAGCGCGGCAAACGGGGCGCACCCGCCCGACAGATCCTGCCCCTGGAAGTCTTCCAGGTTCATGAGCACGAAACGGGTCGCGTTCCAGAGCTTGTTCGAGAAATTACGGCCCGACTCAAACCGCTCGCTGAGCGCCGGGCCGCGGGGCAGGGCGAGATCGGCCGGGCTGGTCGCCCACTGCGTGCGGAACGCCGCCTTGCACTTCGGGCACTCAATCCGCGGCAGCATCCGGTTCTGCACCGTCTGCTCGATCCGCGCGGAGCACGCAGGGCACTGAAACTCCACCGGCATCCGCACGTCCTGCGTCTCGGTGGCCATGCTCACCATGCCAAACCGCAGCGCGTCAGCCCCGAGGGCCTCGATCACGTCGAGCGGATCGACGCCGTTTCCCTTGCTCTTGCTCATCGTCTCGCCGTAGCGGTCGAGGATCTTGGGGTGGATGGCGACGTCGCGAAACGGGATCTTCCCCGTATCAAAAAGCCCCATGATCACCATCCGCGCGACCCAGAGCGTGATGATGTCGCGGCTGGTGACGAGCGTGGTGGTGGGATAAAAGCAGTCGAGCTCCGCCGTCTGCGCAGGCCAGCCGAGCGTGGAGTGCGGCCAGAGCGCCGAGGAGAACCAGGTGTCGAGCGTGTCGGGATCGCGGACGAGCGGTTTTCCCGCCACTGCGTCGGCGCCGAGCGACTCGTCCGACGAGCAGACATGCCAGCCGCTGCCGCCGTCGGTCTTCCACGACACGGTCTGCCTGCCCGCGAATACCTTCTGAAGATCGGCCTCCGCCACGCCCTCCACGTGCCAGATCGGGATCCGGTGGCCCCACCAGAGCTGCCGGCTCACCGGCCAGTCGCGTTTCTCGCCGAGCCAGTCGAGATAGCTCTTGGCGTAGCGGTCGGGCACGATGCGGATCTTTCCGTGGGTGACGGCGTCGAGCGCGGGCTGCGCGATCTCGTTCATGCGGATGAACCACTGATCGGCCAGGAACGGCTCGATCGGCGTCTTCGACCGGTCGGAATGGGCCAGGTCGATGACGCGATCCTCCACCTGCACGAGCTGGCCGGCCGCCTCGAGATCGGCCACCACCCGCGTGCGGGCTTTCATCATCGCGAGGCCGGTGTAGGGGCCAGCCTCGGCGTTCAGCGTGCCGTCGGGCTTCAGGATGTTGATCATCGGCAGCTGCTGCCGCAGGCCGACGTCGTAGTCGTTGGGATCATGGGCGGGCGTGATCTTCACGCAGCCGGAGCCCATCTCGGGCTTGGCCCACTCATCGGCCACGAGCGGAATCGCCCGGCCGAGCAGCGGGAGCCGCACCTGCCGCCCATCCTTCGCCATCGCCGCCAAGGTTTCGAGCACCGGCAACAAGTCGCGACGGCGTACCTCGAGGTCTTCGATGGCCCGGTCGATGTCGGCATGTTCCTTGGCCGACGCGGCGGCACGCTTTTCACGCAGCGCCTTCTCCGCCTCGGCAAGCGCCACGGCCGGAGCCGGATGCACGGCCACCGCTGTGTCGCCAAGCAGCGTCTCAGGCCGCGTCGTGGCCACGGTCACGCTCGTCGGCTCGCCGCCCTTCGCGTCAATGACGTCGTAGCGGATGTGCCAGAAGTGGCCCTTCACCTGCTCGTGAAACACCTCGTCATCGCTGACGGCGGTCTGCAGGAACGTGTCCCAGTTGACCAGCCGCTTGCCGCGGCGAACGAGGCCCTTCTCGAAGAGCCGGAAGAACGCCTCGCGAACCGCTCGGGCACACTGGTCGTCGAGCGTGAACCGCACCCGATCCCAGTCGCAACTGGCCCCCATGTCGCGGAGCTGCCCGAGAATCCGCTTCTCATACTGCTCCTTCCAGGCCCAGATCCGCTCGACGAGCTTTTCGCGGCCGAGGTCGTGCCGGGAGAGTTTTTCCTCTTCGAGCAGACGGCGTTCGACGACCGCCTGCGTGGCGATGCCGGCGTGGTCGGTGCCGGGCATCCAGAGCGTGTTGTAGCCCTGCATCCGTCGCGTGCGGACGAGCAGGTCCTGGAGGCTGTTGTTGAGGGCGTGGCCGAGGTGGAGGGCGCCGGTGACATTCGGCGGCGGGATGACCATCGAGAAGATTTTTCCTTCGCGGTCGCCCTGGCCGCTCCCCGCGGCCGGCGGCTCGGCGTGCCAGTAGCGGCCGGTGTCCCAGAGGGT
>JBIIOL010000588.1:0-2683 GCA_044336965.1 Pirellulales bacterium
ATTGCCGATGGAAATCGCAGTTGCCACGATTGATGCTCCTTACTCTTGGGTCACTGATCACGCACCGGCCATCTTGACGGCAGCCCGCGGCTCGACCATCGCGACACCGAAATCGAAGTATCCACGAAGCTGAATGCCGAGCGGGCCGGTGAAGTCCAGATCGGCCTGCTCGACGGTCGGGGCCTCGACACCGTTGAGGAAGCACACCTCGATCATCGAAAGATCGGCGGGCGCTGCCATGAGGTAGTACGCACTCGTCGAGTTGCCGGTGATGGTGGCATTCGACAGGTACGGGCTCGACACCACCTCGTACTTGCCCGCGTGCGGGTTCGCCGTGGTGAACACCTTGTTGGAGCTCGTGTCCCGAATCTCGGTGCTGTTCATCAGCGACAGCGCCTTGACGTTGAGCGCCGTCGGGACGAGCAGCAGACGCGGCGACACCGCGAGCGGGTAGCCATCGTCATCGACCTGATTGAGGAACAGGAGCTCCGCAGCGGTGAGCCCATCGACGCCGAAGGCGGTCGAGGAACCACTGGAGTAGTTCTTGTTGCCGCTGGTGAAGAACGTCGAGTTGTCGAGGAACTTCGTCCAGAAGACCTCGTTGAGCTTCAGGGCCGCCCCTCTCCCGATTCTGGTAGGCACTGCGGTGAGGGCACCGAGATCGTCGTTGATGATGTCGGCCCGGCTCACGTTCGTCGCGATGCCGTAGGTACGGGCGCTGTTCTCGTACTTCACATCGGCGGCGGTCGCCATCTTGAACTCGCTGGTCGGCCCCATCTCCTCGAACTTGAACGCGCCGGTGAGCCGGTACGAGGAAACGGTCTTGAAGTCGGACACGGTCCTCGTGGTCGAGAGCCGCCTCCACGTCGTATCGACCGTCGTGAACCCCTGAAGGAGGAACTTGTTGACGGTTGCCGACAGCACCTGGGCCACATCGTGCGTGGCGAAGGCGGCTCGCAGCATCGGACGCGAGGTTGAATCGTCGCGGAACGTGGTGCGACCGTCGTAGCCGTTGGCTCGCGCGGCCTCGATCAGCATCTCGCAGAGGCCGATGCCGTTTCGGTACTTCTTGTGCGCGGCCTCGAGCACCTGCGGGGCGAAGTGCTTGTCCACGTTCGCGAGCTTGCCGGTCTGGCATACCGCCGCGGTGAGCACTTCGGAGAACGACTCTCGGTCTTCCGGCACATGGATCGCCGGCGCGACAGGGCGGCTGGAGCGCGTGGCTTCCAGCTTCGTCGCCTGCTGGGCCGCGAGGAGCTTGGCGGTGATCTTCTCGACCAGCGCATCTTCGTTGATGGAGGGGGTCGCAGCCGCGGCCACTTCGGTCGCAACGTCAGTCGCCTTCACGGCATCGAGGTTCTCGCGGCTCTCTTCCGACATTTCCAAGCCCTCCAGTTGTGCCGCCGAAGCAGCGAGTGAAGCAGACGTGTTATCGTCCGCGCCCAAGGTCACGACAGAGACTTCACGCAGACGAGACTGCCGCACGATGCGGGCAGGCCCCTTAACGGTGCGTCCGTTGACGATTGCGGTTTCATCGGGGGGCAGCTTCTCGGCACGGATAACGTCCGCGCCAATCGAGGCTTGCCACTGAAACCCTCTTTCCGCGAGGGCGATGACCTTCTCGGCATTTGCGTTGCCGCCGATCATTTCGCCTTCGACCACAAGATTCTGCCCCTCAACGCGAACGTCCGTCGTTTGGCCGAGGATCGCGTCGAGCTCGTAGTTGTGTTGCAGCAGGATCGGACGCCTCTTGTTCGTCCACGACATACCCTGCAAATCGACAATTACCGGCTCTCGCGACCAATCCTGACGGATTGATCCACCCGTGTAGGCATTCACCTTGAAACGCCGTGGGCCTTGCGACTTCATCAGACCTTCGTCAGAAGCAGCCGCCTCAACCTTCTGAGGCTCACTTTCGAGGACGATGTCGCCGGAAATGTTCACGTTGTCGGACATATCAACTTGTTTACAGCACAACGCTACAAAGCGTCAATCATTTTTGAGACACGCACTGCGATGCGGAATGCTGTGCGTGTGAAGTGCGTCACCCAAACCACTCGATCTCGATGTCGCAAGCACAGTCCTCGTCGCCTTCGTCTTCAAAATCCCACATAGAACTACCTCGTTTTTTGCAGTTTTCGTGCGATCTTGTTTGCGAAAGAGCGGCCTTCGTCACCACCCCACAATGCCCAGGCGATACGCCCGTTGCTAGGAAAGCCCTCTGAACCGGGACGCCAACCCTTGCCCTGCTTGTCTACTTCGTGGCGGGCAAAGAACGACACCATTCGCATGATCGTGTCGGCAGGAAGCGACTTCCCGGCGGCAATGTCGCGAGCTCTGGCTATGCCGACAGCGGTTCCACCCCTGCCATACTCACGACGCCACGCTAGGCCGCGCTTGGCCTCCTCTCTGGCACCGCGAGGTGGGATGAACCCATCCTCGGCCTGCATCTGTGGGCTGATGTCCTGCGAATCCTCTTGCGGCTGGTCTTCTGTTTCGTTCTGTGTTTGGGCATCTTGCGGCTGCGCCGCACCGGGCATGATCCCAAGCTCGCGCATGCGGGCGAGCTCTCGGGCGCGTTGCTCGAGCTCACTTTCCCAATCCAGACCGAGCTTTGCGTACTCGGCGGCAAGCGTCGTAGTGTTCGACTCTAGCCTTGTGGCCTGCGCAGATGCCTCGGACT
>JBIIOL010000089.1:0-9312 GCA_044336965.1 Pirellulales bacterium
GGGGGCGAAGACGGCCCGGAATTTTGCGATCGACGGAGTCGAACTCTCCAGCGACAGGATTCCCGCCGGTGCGACGCTCGGGCTCACGGTAGCTACCAGTCGCGTGGGCACCGATGCCAGTCGGGCCGTGGCGGTGGAGATGATCGGGGCCGACGGTCGGCCGGCGCGGCGTGCAGTGAAGCCTGGCGGATGGAAGGAGGGCACCGGTGGCCAGATCGATTTCGAGATCGCCGGGCTGGAACCGGGCGTGCGACAGGGCTGCGTGGTGATCGACGGCGCGGACGACCTCGAGGCCGACAATGCACGCTGCTTCACCGTCGAGGTCGGGGCCGCTGCCCGCGTGCTCGTGGCAGCGCCTGCGCCCGCGTCACGCACAGGGCTGTTTCTGGCGCAGGCGATCGCTCCGGTGGCGCTGGCGAAAGCGGGGAAGGCTGCCTTCGAAGTCATGTCTACCGATGTGTCGGAGCTGGTTTCGCTCGCCTGGGATGACTTTCGCGGCATCGTCCTCGTCGATCCACCGCCGCTGCCCCCGGCGACCTGGGAACTGCTTGGCCAATGGGTGACTGCTGGCCGCGGTCTGGTAGTGTGGCTCGGCCCCAGGGCAGGCGATGCGGCGCGTTTCAACAGCGCAGCCTCTCAGCAGGTGCTCGGCGGGAGCATTGTGCGGGTCTGGCGGTCTGCCGGCGGCGACAACTACCTGGCTCCGGCGTCGCTCGACCACCCCATTCTCGCGGCGTTCCGGCGGGTTGGCGATGCCGTGCCGTGGCAGGATTTCCCGGTCGCGCGGCACTGGGAGTTCGAGCCGAGTCCCGCCGCGCCCGGGGCGGATTCGACGGCACACGCCGTGGCGTCCTACCGCAACGGCCTGCCCGCCGTCATCGAACGCAAACTCGGTCAGGGGATGGTGGTGACCGTGACGACGCCGGTTTCGCAGGCAGCCGATGATCCGGAAGCGTGGAATACCCTCGCCACCGGCTTCGAACCCTGGCCGTTCGTGATGCTCGCCAACGAGACCCTCCTGCGGGCGATCGACACGTCCGATGACATGAACGTCGTGGCCGGCCAAGCGGCCAGCCTGCATGTGTCGCGTCGCGATGTGCCGGCGGCCTTCGTGCGGCCCCCGAACGGCGACGAGTTTCCGGTCGCCGTCGATCAGGCTCGCGGCGTGATCACCGTCACGGCCACGCAGCTTCCAGGCAATTATTCCGTCCGTGCCGGCGGCGCGGCGGGGGGCGTGACCACGGGGTTCAGCGCCACCCTCGATCCCTCGGCCACCGACTTCACACGCCTCAATCCCGACAGTCTTGCCGTGGTGTGGGGGCAGGGACAGAGAGTCGCACGCACCGAGGCCGAACTCGTCCGCGACGTCAATCTTGAGCGCGTGGGGGCCGAACTCTTCGGGTGGATCATCCTGCTTGCTGCCGTCGCGATGGCTGCGGACTGGATCGTGGCCAACCGGTTCTATGCGCCGCGAGAGGAAAGTGCGGTCGGTGCGAGTCCGGCGGCCGAGTTCGCTGCGGCGGCCGGGCAAGCGGCTGCGTCGGGAGACACGCCGGCGCGGCCGAGGGCGCCACGGGCGAGCGGAGAGCCGCCGCCCCTGCCGGACGTGGTGGAGCAGGAGGCCGGCGCATGATCGCGGTCACGTCGGTGCAGCGGGTGGCAGTGCACTTCGACCCTGTGGGCTCGTGGCTCCTCGTGGCCCTCGTCACGCTCGCGCTTCTGGCCGTGCTGCTGGCCGTGCCACCCGACCGTTCGCGTGTTTCCCGCAGCCGCCTGCTCGCGCTCGTCCTCCTGCGGCTCGGCGGTTTTCTTGCGCTCGTGCTCTGTATGCTGCGGCCGACGTTCGTCTCGACTCGGCAGGCGAGGCAGCAGGGCACGGTGATCGTTCTGGCCGATGCCTCGAAGAGCATGACCGTGGCGGATGGACCGAATGGCCAGAGCCGTTGGGATGCATTGACCGCGGCGCTCATGGCGGCACGGCCGGCGGCCGAGGCTCTCGTGGATGACGGTGATTTCGACATCGCCACCTATACCTTTGATCGCGAGTTGAGTCCCATGGCAGCGGTCGCCGGGAACCCATTTCCGTTCTCGGACTGGCGTGCCGGCAAGACTTCGGATCAGACGGCGATCGGCGCAGCCATCGCAGAGGCGGTGCGGGCAGGTGCCGGCCGGCAGTTGGCCGGCGTGATCGTGCTCAGCGACGGCGCCCAGCATGCCTATCCACCGCGGGATGAGCCACCACAGACGGCGGCGCGTGCCGTCGGCGATGCCGGTGTGCCGCTCTGGAGCGTCACGTTTGGGCAGCAACTCGGGGCGGGGCAAGGGCGTGATGCGGCGATCGTGAACCTGTCGGTGGGTGAGACCGTCTACCTCAAGAACCAACTGGAGATTACAGGCCGCGTGCGGCTGGAAGGGTTGGCAGACCGGGACGCGGTGGTGAAGCTTTTGGCCGAGACTGATACCGGCGGCATGGAGGAGGTGGCCCGCACCACCGTGAAAGGAGGGGCGGATGTCGACGAGGCCGTGCGTCTCTCCTGGACGCCGCAGCGCTTGGGCGAACGGAAACTCTCGCTCGTCGTCGATCGGCAGGAGGGTGAGGTGGTGGTGACCAACAACGAACTCTCCACGTTCGTCGAGGTGGTCGACGGTGGCCTGAGGGTGCTTTACCTCGAGGGAAGCCTGCGGGTCGAGCAGCGATTTCTGCGGCGCGTGCTCGCGGCCAGTCCCGACATGCAGGTCGATTTTCGCTGGATCGATTCGAGTCGCCGCGACACCTGGCCTGTCGATCTGGGGCGGCAGTTGTCGAGCGATTACAACGTCTTCCTGATCGGTGATCTCGACTCCGCGGCATTGCGTCGTGATGACCTGCAGAAGATGCTCCGCAAGGTGCAGGCCGGCGCCGGCATCGGCCTGCTCGGCGGGTTTCATGCGTTCGAGGCAGGCGGCTGGGGCAGTTCCGCACTCGCACCGGCACTGCCCTTCGAGCCCGACCGTCTGGCACGGCAGCCCTTCGACGCGCCGGTGCGTGAGAGCCTCCACCTCAAGGGGCCGCTGCAGATGCTGCCCGACGCACGGTTTGGTGGTGTGTCGATCATGCGTCAGGGGAAGAGCGAGCAGGACTCGCGTGCGGTCTGGCAGGCACTGGCGCCACTCGAGGGCGCGAACGATCTCGGTCGGCTCGTGCCCACGGCCAAGCCGCTGGCAGTGACGGACGACGGCAGGCCGCTGCTCGTTGGCCGCGAGTACGGCGATGGCCGCGTGGTCGCCTTCGCCGCCGACTCGACCTGGCGATGGGCGATGCAGGGTGCTGTCGAACAGCACCGTCGTTTCTGGCGGCAGATGGTGCTCTGGCTCGCGAAGCATGACGACGTTGAGCAGGACGCACTCTGGGTCCGTCTCGCACAGCGGCGGATTTCGCCTGGAGTCCCGCTCGCCTTCGATGCCGGCCTCACGAAGCCCGATGGTACGTCGGTGACCGACGTGTCAGTCGAGGCGTTTGCCGTTGCACCGACTGGCCAGTCACGGCCCGTCCGCATCGCGCGGCGGGGCGACACGTTCACCGGCACGGTGTCAGACTTCAACGAGCCCGGCGATTGGAAACTGGTCGTGAAGGCGTCGCGACCGGGCGATTCGGATGCGCGGGAACGCGCCGCACGATTCACGGTGGTGCGTCAGGACCTGGAATTGGCCAATCCACGGGCCAATCCGCGGCTGATGCGACAACTGGCCGAGGCGACCGGAGGCGGCGTGCGGTTGCCCGAGGAACTGCCGGGCATCTTCGACGAGATCGCCAAGAAGCCGGCGGCTTTCGAGACCACGCAGGAATGGTCATTCGCGGCCTGGGACAAGTGGCCGATGTTCCTGCTGCTGGCGGCCTTCATGTGCACCGAGTGGTTCCTGCGGAAGCGGTTCGGGCTTGTGTAGGGGTGAAAAGGGGACGCAGCTCTTTTCGGCCAAGGGTTGCGGCCGAAAAGAGCTGCGTCCCCTTTTCACGGGCGCAAGTCGCCCTTCTGGCGAGGCGGGTCTTTTGCTACGTTCCCCCGCCCCCGCAGGCTACCCGACAGGGAGGTCGGACGTGATCATACGACGCCCCATTCGCAACAAGCTGCTGCTCGGCGGTGCACTCGTCGGCATCATGGTGGCCGTGCTGTCTGCCAGCAGCTTTCTTGGCGTCTATTCCTACCGGCGGCTGGTGCGGTCGCTGAGTTGTCGGGCGGCTGAACTGCCCCGTGCCAGCGAGCTCAATGCCAGCGTCGGCGGCCTGCGGCTCGTGCACGCGCGGGCGCTCTCGGGCGAGGCTGATTTCGGGCTGGTGGGCGTGACGCTGCCCGTTGTCGTCGAGGATGACGACGAGGAGCCAGTCTTTCCCGACACCTTCACCGGACAGATCGCCCGCACGCGCTGGACGCTCGATCGCTACTACGACGAGTTGACGGAGGGCGAGCTGGACAACATGCCGTTCCCGTTCGGAGACCGGAGTCGCGAGCGGGAAACGGCTGCTGCGATCGCGACCTGCCTCGACTCAATCGACAGCATCGTCGCCCCGGAGCCGCCCGACGCGGTCGCTGCCGTCGAGGACGAGAGCAGCGTGCCCTGGCAGCGGGGAAGATTGCTCGAGAGCGGGCCGCACCTCGAGCGGCTCGCGGAGTTGTCGGCCGCGTTGCCCACGTTCCTGCAGGAGCGTCTGCATGACCTCTCGCACGAGGTTCGCAGCGGCTATCGCACGCTGATCGTCACCACCTGGGCATCGGCCACAGCCGCTGCGGCGCTGCTTGCGGCACTCAGCATGCTGAGCTATCGCTGGGTGTTTCGTCCGCTCCGACTCCTCGGCCATGGCTCTCGTCGCGTCGCAGCGGGCGACTTCGCCTTTCGCCTGAAGCTCGACAGCCGCGACGAGATGGCGGAGTTGGCCGCCGCGCTCAACGACATGACGGAGCGGTTCGAGGAGATCCGCGACGACCTCGATCGCCAGGTGCAGCTCCGCACCCGCGAGGTGATCCGCAGTGAGCAATTGGCGAGCGTCGGCTTTCTGGCGGCCGGCGTCGCCCACGAGATCAACAATCCGCTGGCATCGATCGCCATGTGCGCCGAGTCGCTTGAGAGCCGGATGGAAGGGCTCGCGGCCGACGAGGCCGATGCGCAGATCGTGAAACGCTACCTCGAGCTCATCCAGAACGAGGCCTTCCGCTGCAAGGGCATCACCGAGAAGCTCCTCGACTTTTCGCGGCTGGGCGAGGTGCGCCGGCAGGCGACCGCACTCGTGGCGCTCGTCGCCGACGTGGCCGACATGCTGCGGCACGTCGGCCGTTTCGCCGGCCGATCGATCGAGATCGACGAGGGCTCCGACGTGCTGGTGATGGTCAACCCGCAGGAGATCAAGCAGGTTGTCCTCAACCTGCTGGTCAATGCGCTCGACTCGATCGACGAGGCGGGGCACGTCCGTGTGGGCGTGCGACGGAGCGGCAGCGAAGCGCAGTTGACGATCACCGATGACGGCTGTGGCATGACGGAGGAGGTGCTCGAGCATCTCTTCGAGCCCTTTTTCACGCGTCGTCGTTCGGGGCAGGGGACTGGCCTCGGGCTTTCGATCGTGCATCGCATCGTCGCCGATCACGGCGGCAGGATTGCGGCCGTGAGCGCCGGGGCAGGGCAGGGCTCGACGTTTCGCGTCATGCTGCCGCTCGCGGTCGTGGGCGATGCCGCGGTGCCGCAAGGCCACGGCCCGAATGCACACGCCGCCTAACGCATGCACATCCGGAGGTTCGCCATGAAACAGCACGTCAGGCCGATGCGGATCCTGTTTGCCGACGACGAGACCTCGATCCAGGAACTGATGCGGATCGAATTGCCGCGGCTGGGCCACGAGGCGACGGTCTGCCCGGACGGCCGCACGGCGCTCGCGGCGCTCGACCGCACCTCGTATGACTGCGTGATCGTCGATCTCGATATGCCGGGGGTTGGCGGTCTCGACGTGATCGCTCGGGTGCGGGAGACGTCGGCCGACACCGAGACGGTGATCATCACCGGCAAGTCATCGCTCGAGAGCGCGGTGACAGCGGTCCGGCAGGGGGTTTTCGACTACCTCACCAAGCCCTGCAAGCTGGCCGAGATTCAGGCCGTACTCGAGCGGGTGCGGAAGAAGCGGGAACTGACGAGCCGGCTGCGGGCGCTTGAGCGCCGTGTCCGTCGAGCCGAGGGTACGGGCCAGCTCGTGGGCCTGTCGGCGGGGCTCGATCGGGTGCGGCGGCTGGTCGCACGCGTGGCGGCGAGCGATGCAAACGTGCTCATCCGCGGCGAGACGGGCACCGGCAAGGAACTGGTGGCCAGAGCGATCCATGAAGGCAGCCTCCGGTCCTCCGGACCGTTGGTGGCGGTCAATTGCGGCGCGCTGCCTGAGCACCTGGTGGAGAGCGAACTGTTCGGCCACCGCAAGGGGGCCTTCACCGGCGCCGATGAGCACCGAGCCGGGCTGTTTGAGGTGGCCGATGGAGGCACCCTCTTCCTGGACGAGATCGGCGAACTTCCCAAGCAGTTGCAGTCACGGCTGCTGCGGGCGCTCGAGAGCGGTGAGATCCGTCGCGTGGGTGACAACCAGCCGATCATGGTCGATGTGCGGGTGGTCTGCGCCACGCACCGCTCCCTGGAGGAGATGGTGGCTACGGGTGAGTTTCGCGAGGATCTGCTGTTTCGAATCAACACGTTCGAGATCGCCATTCCACCGCTGCGTGAGCGGATCGACGATCTGCCGGAACTGGTGCGGCACTTCGTTCGCAAGGCGAGACCGCAGACCCCGCCCGACGCCGTCGTGGCCGCGACGGAGGTGTTCGAGGCACTCGCCCACCATCGGTGGCAGGGAAACATTCGTGAATTGGCCAACGTGATCGAGCACGCACTGGTGCTCTGCGACGAACTGCCGCTGTCGGTAGAACATCTGCCGGCGCGGCTGGGAGCCGCGATTCCACGGGGAACGCTTCCCGCGAAGCCCACCGTCAGCGGAACGGGCGACGTGGCAGCTGGCGGCCCAACGCTGCTGCCGGCTGCAGCCACGTCGTCGGCACGCAAGCCCGAGAGCCTCCGCGACCTGGAGATGCGGGCGATCCTCGAGGGACTCGCACGCAACCACGGCAACAAGGCGAAGACGGCCGAAGAACTCGGCATCAGCCTCAAGACGCTCTACAACAAGCTCCATCAACTGCAGGAAGCGGCTCCGGTGGCGTGACGCGGCATGGTCATCCGGTCATCTCGCCGCTGACGCCCTGGGCTTATATGAGCACATACAAGCCCCCGGCGCAAGCCGGGGGATCGTGCGCAAGTTCGCCGGCGACCGTTCGTTCCATACAAGCCCCCGGCGTAAGCTGGGGGATCCTGCCGGAGTGTGGTTATCCCGTCTTGCGGACCACGCCGACGAGCACGCCGAGCACCCGGGCGCTCTTCACATAGATGGGCTTCATCGAGGGATTCGCAGGCTGCAGACGGATGCGGTCGCGCTCCGGGAACCACTGCTTGAGAGTCGCCTCGCCGTCTTCCGTCTGGGCCACCACGATGTCGCCGGAATGCGCGGTCTGCTTCTTCTGGATCACCACCCAGTCGCCGTCGGCGATCTGGGCGTCGATCATCGAATCGCCCATGACTTTGAGCACGAAATGATTGTCGCGCTTGAACAGCGATTCGAAATCGATCCGCTCGCTCTGTTCCTCTGCGGCACGCAGTGTGCCAGCGGCCACCCACCCTGCCAGCGGCAGACCGCGGAGATGAGCCGGCTCAGCCACCAGTTCGATCGCCCGAGACATGTTCTTGCCGCGGGTGATCAGCCCCTTGCGCTCGAGTGCCTTGAGATGGCAGACCACGCCATTGGGTGAGCGGATCTTGAAGGCCGTGCCGATCTCACGGACCGTGGGGCCGTAGCCACGGGAGTGGATCTTGTCACGAATGAACGCATAAATCTCCATCTGTCGCTCGGTCGGGGCGTCGTCGCCTTCCTCAGCGCCAGCGTCGACGGTGCGGCCCAAGGACTTATTGCCCAAGGCCTTATTGCCAAGCAGACTGTTGCCCAGCAGGCTATTTTGCAGCGACGCCACGCTCCGCAGTGCCGCAGCCGAGGCGACCGGTCGCTTTCCGGCCGACTTGCCCGCGGCGGAGCGGGGAGAAGAGACCTTCTTGGACGAGGTTTTGGCAGCGACGGTTTTGGACATGTGTGTCGAGCGTGGCGACGCTTTCCTTGATGTGGTGTATGATCGGCGGGATGAATGGAAATCCGCGTGACGACGGGTTGATCGGTCGTTTTCTCGTCTGGACGCCAGTATCTTACTATACGGCCGTTCATTTTCAAGTCTTCTCGTAAGTCTTTTTGGGAGTGGCACCACCATGCATCACTTTTTCGGCCTCCGGAGCCCTATCGGAGCTGTCCGCCGTGCCTGTGTTTCCTGTTTTGCGTCCCTGCTGCTGGCCACGGCCGCGCTGCCGCTGACGGCGGTCCACGGGCAGACTGCCACCGCCGAGCCAACTACCAAAGCGACCGACAAGGATGCCAAGGCCACCGACAAGCAGGCCAAGAAGAAGTCGCCGGTGATCGCCCAGATCACGCTTGCTGGATCGATCCCCGACGGCGTCGGCCAGGGCGGTCTGTTGGCTGATGTGTCGCCGCACCTGCACCGTCTCGTCGAACGGCTCGACAAGGCTGCCACGGACACGCGGGTGAAGGGTGTGGTGCTGTCGATCGAGTCGCCGGCCATCGGTCGCGGGCGGGCCGAGGAATTGCGGGCGGCGATCGGCCGAATCCGCAAGGCGGGTAAACCGGTGGCCGCACATCTCATCGGGGCAGACCCCGTGCACTACATCGTGGCATCGGCGTGCGACACGGTGGCGATGCCGCCTGCGGCCACGCTCGAGATCACGGGCGTGCGGACTGAGGTGACCTTCTTCAAATCGATGCTCGACAAGCTCGGTGTCGACGCCGAGATCCTGCAGGTGGGAGAGTTCAAGGGGGCGGGCGAGCCGCTCACACGGACGAGCATGAGCCCGCAGCTCCGGGCCCAGTACGAGCAGTTTGTCGGGGATCTCTACGAGCAGCTCGTCGAGCGGATCGCCGCCGATCGGAAGCTGCCCGCGGACCAGGTTCGCACGCTGATCGACACCGGGGTCTTCACCCCCGAGGCGGCGGTCAAGGCAAAGCTCATCGATGCCGTGGCCTATGAAGATGAGGTGATCAGCGGCCTCGCTGGTCGGCTGAAGCTCGATGAGCCGAAGATCTCCCGTGACTATGCCGAACAGAAAATGGACAACGACTTCTCCGGCATCGGTGGGCTCGTGAAG
>JBIIOL010000002.1:0-28544 GCA_044336965.1 Pirellulales bacterium
GTGGCGTGAGGCACTCGATCCAGAGGCTTTCGCCGTAGCGGTGCGGCGGCGGCAGATGGCGGTACAGACCGGGGAGTGGTGGAGAGGACGGATGTTGGCCTTAGGCTTTACGATCCTCGGCATCGTCTTGGCGGCAGCAATCGTTGGGGATCGCCGGCTGGCCACGGCCGAGGGGATCGTGAGCTACAGCCTCGTATTCACACTATGGTCGTTTCTGGGCCTGCTCATGCTTCCCACTCCCAGCCGTCGCGGCGTGGCGGAGGTGGACCAGAACCTGTTGGCGGCCGGCTGCAGTTACGAGTCGATGGCGAGGACGATCGAGATGCTCGACGACCTCCAAGATCGTGAGCGGCAAAGAGGCCCTTTTATCGAGGTGATCTTCCATCCGGTGCCGAGCGTTCAGTCGCGGCTCCGCGGCCCCCGTGCGGCCGGTGTGAAGGGCTACTGGGATGCCGCTCGTTCCGCTGTATTTATGAGCATTGCCGGCCTCGGTCTCTTGGGCCGGGCTGTTCATTGCAACTGCGGGCGCCCGTCGCTGTGGGTCTTTCTGCCGATTGACTGAGGCCATCACCGGCTGGCACGACCTCGAGGCTCAAGCGTCCCATGCGATCAACAGCCTCGTCACGCGAACCGGTCCTGCACCACGATGCGTCAGGGCAGAGCAGCGGTCCAAGTGGCCGCCCCAAAGGGGCCGCTACAGCAACCCGTCGCTTTGCAGCTTGGCCTCGACGACATCCGCCATTTCGCGGGCCTGTTCCTCGAGCTCCTGCACGAGTTCCTCGTCGTCAGAGTCGACGGCACGGCGGGCGAGATACAGCAGGTACTGGGCTTCGTTGCGCCACGCCTTGAGCCAGTCCGGCCGCGTGGAGACCGGACGGTAGATCATCCGCTCCAGCCTGTCGAACTCGTCGTTTGTTAAACTCATGGTACCAGTGTGCCACAGTCCCGCGCCGGGAGCGAATTTCCAATCGCTGGAATTAAAGCGGCCTGCGTTGCTTTCGGCAGTGAGCGCATTTCACATAAGTCGCTCCCGTTCCCGATTGTCTTCCTGTCATCACTTCACGTCGCCATCTTCACGTCGACTTCGTGGCGGCTTGCGCGCGGCATCTTCCATCGCGGAGAGCGTCGCGAAGTCATGCGTTTCCCGGGAGCGGTGACTGGTTTCTCCGCGACCCATTTTGTAGGCCCGCAGCATCATCTCCTTCGATGTATGCGCCGTGTAGTGGTGCGATACCGAGGAGCCGAAGCCATCGAGCCCGCCGATCGCCTTCTCCAATTCCGGCACTCCAGCGCAGTAGCGGTGAAGATACTTTGTCTCCTGCTCCACAAAGTTCATCGCCGCCTGCCCGTCGCCATCTTGGTTGAGCACCATCGCCCGGTAATACACGTGTGCCACCCATTGTTCCACGACCTTCTTTGCCAAATCGATGTCACGTGGCTGAGCGAGGCAGGCGTTCCCCAAGTCGAATCGCAGGGCCGGCACCGCCACGTCGCAGGCAAGCCGCTTGTTGTCGCCGGGAACGGTCCAGCGGGCTGAAAGTCCGATGGCAAGCGTCGAGCCAGACTCGCCGGCGGGAAGCTTCAGCTTGATCACAACCCGTCGCGTGGCCCCGCCGAGCATCGCGCCCACGAGCACATCGTAGCCCGTCGCTGCTGGCGTAAAGGGTGCGGTACCGTAAGGCTCGGGCTGCGTGCCGGATGGCAATGTGAGGCTGAGCTCGAGGTTGTCGACGACCGTGGAGAGCGTGTCGTTGAGCTCAGCCATTACGATCTGCGCAATGTCACTCGGCTCTTCGGCGTCGTGCATCCTCCCGCCGCCCGCCTCCGCGATCGCCTGCAACTGCGTGGGCGAGTAGTTGTGGCCCACGCCCACGGTGGAGGTGACGATGCCGCGCTTTCGCAGCTCGCTTGCATGCCTGGCCAGCGCATGCGGCTTTGTCTCACCGGCATTAGCGTGGCCGTCGGAGAGCAGCACCACTTGATTCCGCTCGATCACATCGCAGGCCGCCTGCCGTTGGGCCACGCTCGTACAGCCACCGAGCCAGCCGCCGGCAAGGTTCGTGGAGCCCCGGGTATCCAGCGACCGGAGGATTGTTTCGATCGTCGCGCGACCCTCCGCGTCGAGCCGCAGCGCCTCCGCGTGGAGCTGGACGTCGTCGGCGAAGGAGACGAGCGTCAGGTGGTCCGTCTCCGGCAGGGCGGCGACCACATCCAGTGCGGCGGCCTTCGTGGCGGCCAGTGGCTTGCCCGCCATCGAGCCCGAGGCGTCGATGACGAGGCCGAGGTTGAGCGGAGTGCGCCGCTTATCGGCGGGCGGCTTCTGCCGTGGTGCCCGGATGGTCACGACGAGATGCCGCACGGAGCCGCCGGCGGTGTTCACGAGCGTGCGGTCGAATTCGGCGACAATCTCGGGGGCGACGTGCGTTGTGACGTTGGTGATCATGAGGGAGTTCCTTTCGTGAGAAGGGTTCGCAGGGAGTCGCTGATCCGGTGGAGCTGGGCGAGTTGTTCGGTGTCGAACTCTCCACGCACGGAGAGCTCGATGTCGGGGGTCAGTGCGATGCGATACCAGGTCTCGCCGCGAGCGGATCGGCTCGAGGCTGGCTGGCCAACAAGGGTGGCGAGCGCACGGGCGGCCTTCTCGAACGCGGGCAGGTGGTCGGTGTCGCGAGGCGGCGATTGGACAGAGGCCTTCCATGACTGGCCGACCGGTGTGCCGCGGATACTTCGCAGGTAGTCGAGGGCGGCGGTTTTCGAGGGCTGGCTGGCTCCGATGGCGTCGGTGTCGATCAAGGCACCGATACGGAGCGTGCCGTTGGCTATTGCTCCCATTTGGGAGGCGCCAATCCGCTGCATGAGTACGCGTATCTGGTCGAGTGTGAGGTCGCGGTTGGCATTGCGAAGGAGTTGAAGCACCTTCAAACGATCGAGGGTTTCTCGCGGGTATCTCGCCCCTCGTCCGAGTGATTCCGGGCCGGGAATAACCCCCTTTTCGACGTAGCTGCGGATTGTCCGCGGTTCCACTCCGGTTTCGGTCGAAAGTTCCTGCAACGTCAGGCCCGAAGCGTCTTCATTGTCGGTTTTCATGCTTGTATCATAACGGCACAATGCGTCATGTCAAGATGGCGGATTCGGTTGGCTGCGATTCCCCGGCGGGCACGTCCAACCAATCGCTGCATCTCTGGCCCTGATTTTTCAGTGCAAGTTTCAGCTTTGACCAAGGATGACCCGCCTGCTTGTTCCGCCACAGGCACTCCGTCTCGTGTGGACCCGTGAGGCCGCGAAGATTCTCGGCTGCTCGATGAGCCGAGTTCGTTCAACTGCTGTGACACAACCTTTGCCGTCACCGCCGTTGCCCATGGCCATGACGAGCGCTTTCGCCGGACTGAATTTTTCTACCGCCAATGCGTTATCGGCGTATGGACATCACGAACGGATTCGGTCGTCAAGTCGGCCGTGGCGAAGGACAGGGTAGAAATGACCATAACGGTCCGTGCCGTCGAGCCGATTCAACACCGGAATCTCCACAGGACTGCCGTGTACTACCACTGCCTGCCGCTCAAGTACGTCACCTACGGCACGATCCTGCCGCACGACGATCCGAGCATTGGTAACCGCCCAGCCTACGAGTGGCTGGGCACGTATTGCGGCTACTGCCCGCAGATCTGGTTGTCGCGTGCGAACATCGACATGACGGGGTATCGCAACGAGGCTCGGAAGGGCTCGGTCAGCGGCAGTGTTCAACGGGCTGAGAGAGACAGCATCCTGTTCGGCTTCAGCCAGATCGCCGGGTTTCCGGTGGAGCCCGAGTTTTGGTGGCGGGGGGTGCTCAACACGGCGTTGTTGCCCGTGAACCCCCCGATGACACCGCGGGAGGTGGATGCAGGGCTGGTGCATTATCTCGATATGGTGCTGGCTGATGAGCTGGCTGAGAACGCCGGCGTTCTCGGTCAGGAGGCGCATCGCTGGTCGCACGCCTGGCAACAGGAAAGGCCGAATCTCACTGCGTTTCTGCAAAAGCAGGTGTTCATCGAAAACGCTCAGTTCGTCGTGCCGTCTCTCAATCTCAAGAGCGCCCAGCGTGTGCTCTGCCGAAACGAGCGACAGAAGAAGGTCTTGCGAGGAATGGGGTTCATCGAGGACCGCATCGAGATCCGAAACATGCCGCGACGTTGACGTGGTCGCCGTGGCGGGAGCCGAGGAGTGCTCGTACACTCCTCGGGCGGACTGGCAGGGCACACGCAAGGCAGCCCGCCGCGAGCGGAGCAATTGAAGAAAATAAAAGTTATCTGCAATCGTTACTGAACATGACAAAAGTTCTGTTTCTTCACGGCTTCGGTTCGAATGGCTCCAGCCGCAAGGCCGGAGTGCTACGGGGGCATTTCGACGTCGTCTCTCCGAACCTTCCATTTCCCGGCAAAAACCCGCTGAGTTGGGTGACGTGGTCCCTCAACGCGGCCAGAGACCGCGAAGCGGCCCGCGCGAATGCCCAGTCGCTCGTGGAGTCATTCCAGCCGGACGTGATCTGTGGTTCATCGATGGGCGGAGCTCTTGCGGCCGTGCTCGAGAGCGACGCAGCACGTGTCCTGGTGGCGCCCGCCTCCGGCGTGCCGCTGATGTACCCCATGCCTCGGCGTTTGCCCGCCCGCACGATCATCCTTCACTCGCCACATGACGGGATAGTCTCACAGAAAAACAGTCGGCGGTTCCTTTCCGTCCATGCGCCGCGAGATGCCGCAGAGGAGTCGGTCGTCGATGCGATACGGGAGCGTCTTGTCGCCTTGGGCTACGACCAGGCCGTTCCACGCCTGGTAAGCATCGGGAAAAACCACAATTGCAACGAACCACACGAAAGCGACACGTGGAATACCGATCCGCATCCACATCAGGCAATGATTCGCGCGGTGCGAATTGTGGCTGCGAGTCGTTCATGACGCTTGGCCGCGAGGCCGTGACCACCGCGTGACCGGTGAAATGCCGCTGCCGGGACCGTCATGTGGATCGGCGCGACGGTGCAGAAGTGCAACTCTTGCAGGAATGGCTTTGGCTGCACGCGGAGAATCAGGGAGCCGGCCGCCGCCACCGCAGGCTTGGGTTCCGTTGCAACGCCTCCTCCAGTTCAGCATCGCACCTGGCACAGAAGCTGTTCATCCGTCGTGCCACGTGCAGATCGTCGAGTGGAAATTCAACGATGTGCCTCCGACGGCAGAAGCCGCATAGTTTTTCTATGCAGATCAGACCCGCGTTGAGACCAATGTGCCGAAATTTTCTGTTCGATTGTGCCATCGTCTTTTCTCCAAACTGGTGATTGTTGCTCAAAACTTTTGAGTTCCGCCGTTGAGATCGCGCGTTTGCCGGCTCCGGCTCACGCGAGGCTTTCCATGAAGTTGAAGATCCGTTTTCTGGCTCGCCGGGCCTCGGCGAGCATGCTTCGGGTGCCGGAACCACCCGGAAAAACAGCCACAGCATCTGCATAAGCGGCCATTTCCCGATTGCGCACCGGGCCCGCCCCGCGGCCATACCGCTTCCAGTCCGGCTTGAAATGTACGACCCGAATGCCGCGGGCCTCGGCCCAGGCCTCGGCAGCCTGATCCACGCCCTTCGCACCGCCTGACACCAACTCGGTCACGCCCTCGGCGGCATGAATAGCATCCAACTTCGCCAGTTCTTCCGCACCAAGCTTGAAAAAACGACTGCCCGCAACGACCATTTTCATGACGCTTACTCCCGGGGTTTCTGTGCGGCCCGTGCCCGATCCGGGCCGCAACCTGCTCCAGGAGCAATACGCGAGGCTGCGAGCGATTCGTGACAGTCGCCCAACTGGTGACCTGCGAAAGGTCGCCCCGGCCGCCCGCATCGTTGTGCGGCACGACGAGTCCCGGGGGGTGAGAAGATGCTCGGGTCGCCTAGGAATCCCCGAGCCGTCTGGCGTATGCCTCGACGAGCGCGTCGGTCTGCTCGGTCAGCGTCTTGGCAGCATCCTCGAGTGCCCCGTTCAGCCACCAGGGCACCATGGTGCAAGTCTCCGGGAGCGAATCCCGCAGTCGTTTCAACGCGTCGCCATCGGCAAGAGTGCAGAGAACTCCCAGATGGTCGAGGAGCGCCTCGTCGTAGGCGTCATACGCCTTGGCAAGTTCCGTCGCGGCAGCCCCGACACGGGGGTTCTCCGGGTACTGATCCAGCGCGCGATCGATACCCTCAAGCGCAAACATAGCTTTCAATCCGAAATGGAGTGGCTCTGCGGCGATCGCGTCGGCATCGGACTGATTCACCGCCCCATCCCAGGCGTCCTCGAGTGACTTCAGCCGACTGGCTGCGTGCGCGACACGTCCAGCCATCTCGTGGCTCTCAGCAACGAGAGGCTCGATCGACTGCTCTGGGATCGGCATACGTGTCATGCCCTGGAGCGATTGCCATCCGATGGACCCGAGTACGTTTTCCCTGAAACGACGGTAAGGCACTTGGGCAACCCGTTCCAGGGCCTTGGCGAGGTCTTCAGGATCCCTGTAGTGTGGCTCAAAACCAAATAAAAACATCACAAACCTCCCAGCCGTAGAAAGCACCGCATTACGGCCTCCGCTTTCTTCGACTTATGATGAGCTGATGGATCAGCGGGTGCTCGCCGTTCTTGTTAACCTTTGCAAAAGCCCGCTTGAAGTTCTGCCTCACGGTATCTTCCCTTGAGCCCAGGATGTGCGCGAGACTCGCGAGGCGACCGTGCGTTTTGTCTGCGGCAATTCGCTGGACATCTTCCGCCATCGTGGGGTCGCGTCCCAAATCACGGCACCACTCAATGAGCACCTCCAACGGCAAAAAACGTGCAATCCCGGAGGCACCTGAGAAAATCAATCGCTGGTACGGTCTTTTCAAGCAATCCGCAATCAGTTTGGCGATCTCGTTGGCACTCTCGGCAGTCGTAACAGCGAGAGTTTCTGTCAGTTCATCGTCTAAAAACAGCTGGACGGTCCGCTCATCAAATTCAATGTCCACTGATTTTCCGTCGGGCTGTTTCGGTTTGCTGCGATACACATCGATGCACTGATTCACGAGAACCTCTCTCAGCCATGGCCGAAACCGGCGAGTTGCGTCGAAGTGTGTCCTCGTTTTCTCTTGAATGATGGCGTATGACTCGATGACATCTCGGGCAATCTGTTTGCCATAAGCTCTGGCGAGCGAACGTTCCTGCTCGAGCATGACCTCGTGAATGTCTCGGCGAACTGCGGCGTCATTCTCACCCGTGTGCTGCCAGTGCGCGATTCGAGCCTCGATCGTGCCCTCTGCCTGGGCATCTCTTGCCCTGGAAGTCTTGGAACGTTCGTCGTTTTCGTGCTCATTGCGGGGCATGCGGGGGATCGTATCCCCGGTCGAAGTGGTTGGCAATCCGGCTCCACTGCTGCCCACGACGCATTTTCGCGTCATTGTGTCCGCTGAAATCCGCAACTCCGCGGCGAAATGCTCGGACTGTCACGAATCGACCGCGCGAGGCCGTATAGGCCGTGGCGGCATCTGTGGCATTGGAAACCTTGGAGCATCACCGCATGGCGCGAGACGTGGTTGGCGACTTCGTTCGGTACCAGCAGACCGGGCAGGGGTTCAATGGGATTTGGGTCGAGGTGGCGGCCGTCGTTCGGGAGTTTGCCGAGCGGCAGCTGGTGAACATGCGTGTTACGGCGGGCTCCTCGCGGGTGGTCGATGAGTGGGCACTGGCGGAAGTCGTCGAAATGACGACGGATCGCCTGAGGGATCTCTCTAAGCCGAATGCTCGCGGGCGGTTTGACCCAACGAAAACGCGGAGGTTGGGCATGGACGGCTTTCGTGGTTGGCTGTGGACGGTCACATGGAGCAAGGCTGTGGACTGGGTGCGGAAAAATCGCCCGTCGGCGAGGAGAGGGAATGCCAAGGACGATCACACTCGCCGAAGGCTGGTGGTCCGAAAGGTGCTTCTCGACAGCGATCTGGCGTACAACAAGCTGGCGGAGGGTGACAGCGCTTCGATTTTGAAGCGGCAGCCGGCCCGTTGTGAAAGGGTCGAACTGCTGCCGATTCTCGAGGAGTGCATCAATCAGATCGACGATCCGGGGCTTCGCCAGGCCGTTGGGATGATGCTTGACGTATGCTCGACCGAGCGAGACATGGCGAAGAAACTCAACACCCCTGTCGCCACGTTTCACCATCGCCTGCACCGGGCGTACGCGGTGCTGCGACCGATCCTTGAATCGCGAGGGGTCGAGGCTTCATGGTTTCGGGCGTGAGAGGAGCAGCCCCAGCCAATGGCTTTACCACCAGGTCGCAACGAATGGATCGACGACGGCCGTGGGGTCGTAAGTCTTGTGCTTGGGTGCGAGGATTGTGAGGCCTTGTGTTTCAGGCCGAACCTTCCGCCCGTGAGGCGAGCACGCGGGACAGACGAGTCAGCGATGCGCCGAAGACCGGTAGCAGGTCGGCACGAATACGGATTCCTTCAGAGGAGTGCATCCAGTCGGCACCGTGATCGTCGGGGTCGGCCGGAGCCGTGGGCACGCATAGCGATACAACGTGGACGCCCTCTTCCTCGTAACGCCACGCCTCGTCGGCCCATGCGTCGTCGTGGTGCACCGAAGGGACGTGGCGGTCAAACACCCCTCGCAGGAGGTTCAGAAACTCGTGCTCGCTGGTCGGCAGGCCGAGCGTGCCGTTTGCGAAGTAGTTTTCGAGCGTGCACGGAGAGCCGTAGGAGCGATCGTCCGTGATGTCGAGCACGATCACCGCGCGAGGCAGGCGGCCCGCGCCGCGCAGGTGCGCGATCACCTCGGCCGCCCCCCGGGACTCGTTTTCCTCGTCGCCCGTGAAGGCCACCAGCACGTTCTCCGGCAGGTGATCCGCGAGCATGAGATCAAGGACGACTGCGTTGGTGATCGAGTTGTCGAACGTGCCGAGCAGCTCCACGGAGTCCTCGAGCGGCTCGTGAAAGTGTTCTGCGTAGGCCGAGTCGGCGTGGCTCGAAACCAGGACGGGATGGTCTGCGGAAGGCGAACCGGCCCGAGCGTAGAGGCGGAACAGCGGGCCCGAAGCCGCGAGCGTCCACTGTGATTCTGCCTGGCGAAGCACGCACTCGATGGCATCCAGCCGCGTGGTGTCGAGAAATCGTCGGCTATCGTCACTGCTGGCGACGTTGACACGGTCGAGGATTGGTCTGATCGGGGCGGAGGCGGCGCTGAACTCCGGGATGACCGCTGCGGGCCTGGACGGCAACGGCGCGACTCCCTTGAGGTCGAGCAGGTCGGCGAGTGCGGGGCAGTGAGTGATCGTGCGTTGGCTGAGCATGGAGACGGCGTCGCGGTAGGGCTCGTTTTCATCCTCGAGGCACCACGGCACGAGGTGGATGACGGCATCGGACAACACGCCAAGGCGATCGATAAATTTTCGCAAGGCGGCAATCTGCTCGCCAGCTGGCAGGGCGTGACCGGCGTCCCCGAGGATGTCCTCCCAGGCATGCGCGCGGCGGTCGTTCGCGGCGAACCGGTCGATGAGCCGCCGTGGCATGACGGCCACGTCGCCGGCGGCCATCGCCGCGAGGCCAATCTCGATACCCTCGGTCGTGAACGTGTGTCGCTCGTCGCGGAACCGGGGATCCCACTCGGCACGCCGCAGTTCCTTGGCCGTCCGCTTGGTCACGAACCCGGCGCAATAACGCTCATCGGTCATCTGCATGTCATACGAGTGGCCGCAAGTCCAGCGGTGGTTGAAGGGCATTGCCCTCACGGGGAACACGCCGACGGAATCGAGTGAATCGCGGCGGACGCCGAAGTCATTGCCTGATCCGGTCGGCTGAAATCCCCGCACCCAGAGACGGGGCTGCGCCCGATCGGCGACGGTGAAGAATCGATTCAACATGCCCCGCGGCGACTCCAGGACGCTGGTTTCGATCGTGCACAGCACCCGCGGGGCGTAGCGGCCAAGCTGGCTGAGCGCGGCGTAAGCCTCGAGCCCCTCGCAGGTGAAGAAATGGAGCGTGAGCAGTCGGCCCGTTGATCGCCTTCGCAGCCGCCAGGTGATCGAGTACCGCTCGTGATTACGGGCGTCTCGGAACGCCATGAAGAAGTGCATGAACTCGTGATGAGTCATGGAAAACGCATGGTCAAGACTCGCACGGCGGTCGGGTGCCTGTTCGAGGGCGATGTCCGCATCAAAGCCGGGCGTCACCCGCTTGCCGAGCACCTCGATGTCGGTGGCTTTCGCGAGCGCCTCGTCGTACCAGTCTTCCACCGGGCGACGGTCGAGGTAGAGGTTCGGGTAAAGAAATGTGTCGCAAAGGTGCGTGAACCGCAGCAGGGGCTGAATGTCGAAGCCGGGGCCGATGGAGAAGAAGCTGCGCTCGAAGGTCTGATGGTCGATGTGCATGGGGGGTGGTGGTTTGGCGGCAGCGCGTCAAGCCGAAGGGGAAGGTGATGGATGATCGGGTCGCCGCGGAATAGTTCTTCGAGATCGGATCGGAAGGACTCGCGGAAATAAACGGCGGTGTTCATTGTCCGCAATGGCCGAGTGGCATCGAACCAGGCGGCGCTGGGGCGGTCCCCTCGGTAGAAGTATAACCCCCCAATAAGCCTGCCCGTAGCCCAGGCGGACGATCGGACGGCGCCCGCAGGTTCGCGCTCGGATGACCCGTGGCGTAGAGTTGGGTGGAATCTGGGGACGATCAACGGCACCACGGCGGGGCTCTGCCGGCGCTGGCTCGATCGGATGAGGGTCACCTGACCTATGGGATTGGCTGCGTCCACGGAGTGGGCCGGCGATTCAGTGACGGGGTGAGGTGACCTGAGGCGAGCTTGGCCGTCGCGATGAAAGCGAAGAGGAGTTTGACTCCAGCCCTACTGGCAGGGACGTAGCCGATTTGGTCGACTCTGGACGAGCACGCACGGCGGTGGATGGGGAAGAGAACGTGGAGAAACGGCAGAAAGATCCCGACGACCAGGAGTCCTACGACGCTTTTAGCGCCGGGCTCACCGTGAGGGATTTTGGCCTGGTGAACGGAGCCGACCCCCGGCACTGGGTGGTCGAGGGCTTTGTGGCGCGGGCCGCGGCCGAGCACCTCGCACGGCGCCGTGAGGAGAGCGGGGTGCTGCTGGATATCGGGTGCGGCACCGCCGAGGACACGCTCCCGCTTGCGCGAGATCACGGTCTGATCTTCGGCGGGATCGACCCGATCCAGCAGGTGCTTCCGCCGGTGGAGCGGCCGGACTTCACGCTCGGGGCTCTGTTCGATCCCGGCCTTCTTGCGCGGGACGAACTCAAGGCGCCGATCGTGGCGATCGTGGCTTTGCGATGCGTCGTCAATGGCATGATCGACGAGGATCGCTGGAATGACTTCTGGGATACGCTGGCCGCGGTGATGAAGCGTGACGGCTGCCCCGCGCTCCTTGATGTGCTTGTCGGCTCATTTGGACTAGCGGCCGCGGACGCTTGGGTGAGGGACCCGGGTGGTATCGTCTGCTTCGTGCACACGGCCGCGCCGCCGCAGCGGTTGTGGACTTGGTCAGAATTCCGGGACGCCGCAGAGCGCCGCACGCTCTCGCTGGAACGGCCGGTCTTCGGCCGGGTCGCAGGCCACGAGAGGCTCACCCGCGCTCACGTCTTGGTACGCCCGCCGCGTGGCTGACCAACCGTCCCGAACTTGCGACGCTCTCGGTCCGGGGCCGCCTGGGCGCCGTACTGTGGGGCAGGTCAACGTGCCGGGCGTGTTTCTGCGTGAGTCACTCTGTGGGGTGGATCTTGGCCGATTCGAATTCCTCGGCGGTGTCGGTGGGCGTCGCCACCAGGGCGAGGGCTCGAGCCTTGAAGCCCTTGCTCTTCAGATACGCCACCCGGTCGAGCGCCTCGTCGAGTGTCGGGTAGTGTGCCGGCAGGTTCCGGTATTCGTCGTCCTGTTCCATCGTCCACGAAGTTGCTGTGGCTGGAACCCAGGCCACGCTGTAGCCGTAGACGCTGATGCCGGTGGGGTGAAGATCTCCGCTCATCGTTCGTTTCTCCGTTGGGGTGTGGGGCTGCCCTGCCGCCCTACCGCCGGGCCCTTCGGGCCCACGCGCGGGTTTATTGGTCGGGGGCACCGGCGTTCATCAGGAAGTGCACGACCCAGCCCGCCTCCATATATGGAGCCCACGCGTACCTCTATGAGGTCCCACCTGTCCGATCGCCGGGATCGCCGCAGCCCGAAGAAATTCGAGCCGCTCTATTGACACTGTCAGATGACACTGTACGATACAGGCATGGCGACGACAAAAACATCCACCGCCGAACTCACCCTCCCCGAACTGGTCGAGGCCCTGCCCGGGCTCCTGGCCAGCGGCTACGACGGTGCCCGCAGCGGCCGAATCCGCGATCTCCCCGATGCCCGCACGGTCCGCTGGTATCAGACGCTCGGCATGGTCGACCGGCCGGCAGCGTTCCGTGGTCGCACGGCCCTCTTCGGCCGCCACCATCTGCTCCAGCTCGCCGCTATCAAGAAGCTGCAGTCGTCCGGGTTTCCCCTGTCCGACATCCAGCGGGGCCTGGCTGGCAAGAACGACGCCGAGCTAGCCCGGTCCGCGGGCGTCGCGCAGAAGGACGTCGACCAGATCATCGAGCGTGCCGTCCTCGCCCGCTCCAAAGCGTCCGCAAGCAAGCTGGCTGCTGCTGTGGCCGGTGAAACCAGTCCCCCATCTCGTCGTGCCTCCGCGTTCTGGAAGGCCAAGCCGGCCGCTGATGCATCGCCTGCCCCGGTGATCCCTGCGGCTGTCCCGTCTGCTCCCTCAGGCATGCAATCGGCCAGCCTCGGCGACGCCGGCATGTTGCTCTGGAATGGCCGTGAACTCACCGCAGCCGAACGGGCAACGCTCGCTCGGCTCGCCGGCCCGCTCGTCACGTTCCTCACGTCCGTTCAATCGTCCGCTGCAGGCACCCCGGCCGAAGGTGCTTCTCGCGCAGCCTCCTCTCCCCGTCGGCCCGAAGAAGGAGCCCGCCCATGATTCGCGTTCTCACGGCTGATGAGTTAAAGGATCTCGCGGGTGATCGGGTAGACGCAGGGTTTGGTTCGATCGAGACCGCCCAGGGCTGTCTGCCGCTCACGGCCCTCGATGTCGATGTGCAGATTGAGGGACTGGCGGCCGAGACCACTGTCAGGCAGCAGTTCCGGAACGTCTTCGACGAGCCGCTCGAAGCCACCTACATCTTCCCGCTGCCGCCCCGGGCCGCAGTCACGGGTTTTCGCATGACGGTCAACGACACTGTGGTCGAAGGCCGCATCGACGAACGCGGCAAGGCACGTCAGGACTACGACACGGCGATCGCCGAGGGCCGCACGGCCAGCATCGCCGAGCAGGAGCGGGCCGACGTCTTTACGCTGCGGGTGGGCAACATCCCGCCCAAGTCGACCGCCCGCATCGAGCTGATTCTGGTCGCCCCCGTGGCGATCGATTCGCTCGAAGCCACGTATCGGTTTCCGTTGGTGGTGGCGCCGCGGTACTGCCCGGGAGTGGCGATTGACGGTGACTCCGTGGGCGATGGTATCGTCGCCGACACCGATCTCGTGCCCGACGCCTCGCGGATCTCACCGCCGGTGCTGCTGCCGGGTTTCAAGAGCCCGGTGAAGCTCGGCATCAAGGTGCGGATCGCCGCCGGGGCAATGGCTGCAGTGCAGAACCGCATCGCCGGATCGCTTGGATGCACGCTGCCCGCGACAGAAGCTCGCGATGACAATGGCGACATGATCGTGACGGTCGTGCCCGAGCAGCGGCTCGATCGCGATTTCATTCTCCGATGGGGCATCGCCGCCGATACAGTCGCGACCACGACCCTGCTGGTCGAGCCCGATGACGTGCGGCCAGCCGGCCTGGGCTCGGGCAAGCCTGCCGAGGAAGCTCCAGGCGACGGCACGTTTTCGCTCGTGATCGTGCCGCCGGCGCAGGTCGCCGACGTGAAGCAGGCGCCGCGGGACGTGGTGTTCGTGCTCGATCGTTCGGGCAGCATGGACGGGTGGAAGATGGTGGCCGCCCGGCGTGCCGTGGCCCGCATGATCGACACACTCACGGGTGAAGACCGGGTCACGGTCATGGCGTTCGACACCTCAGTTGAGCACTGTGGTGAAACGGCCCATCTGGCCCCCGCGACCGATCGCCACCGCTGGAGCGTGCTTGAGTGGCTAGGCAGCATCGAGGCCCGCGGTGGCACCCAACTCGCAGCTGCACTCCAGGCAGGCTTCGGGGTGTTCCGGGATCAAGGCAACGCCGAATCGCCAGTGAACCCCGGCCCTCGCCGCGACCGCGTGTTCGTGCTGGTCACCGATTGCCAGGTGGGTGATGAGGACCGTGTGATCGCCAACCTCGTGGACGAGATCGGCGACGTGACGCTTTTCGTCGTGGGCATCGACACCGCCGTCAACGAAGGCCTGCTGACGCGGATGGCCGACTCCACCGGTGGCATGGTGGAGATGGTGGAGAGTGAAGACCGGCTCGATGAGGTGATGGAGCGGATTCACCAGAGGCTCGTGTCGCCGCTGGTGAGCGGCCTCGGCATTCAGTCCGCGGGTCTCGACATCATCCCTGAGTCGCTCGTGCCGGCGAAGTTGCCGAATCTCGTACCGGGAGTGCCGGTCGTGGTGCGGGGGCGGTATCGGGGCACGCCCACTGGTGGCGTCTGTGTCGAGGGCCGCCGGCCTGCGGGTGATGTGTGGCAGGAGCAGGCGGAGGCAGCGGCGGTGTCGACGGGCTGCCAGAGTAGCCTCTGGGCACGTGGTCGCTTGCGGCATCTGGAAGATCTCTACGCGAGCCGCAAGCGTGACCTGCCGGTTGAGGGCCTGGAAAAACAAATGGTTGAGCTCTCGACGGCGTTTGGCGTGCTGTGTCGGTTCACGGCCATCGTGGCGATTGATCCACGGCATCCGGATCGCAAGCCTGAACCAGCGACGCTACGGCGCATCGTTCAGCCGGTGGAGATGGTGATGGGCATGACGCACATCAACGCTTATAGGTCTGCTGTCTCCACCGAACTTCACCGGCGTGCGCCAGGTTCGCTCGGGTATTTCATGTATCGGGACAGATGCTTCGAGTCTGCTAACTCGATCAGTCCACTGGATGTTGCGCGATTGACTGCAGCGCACATCCTCACGAAAGCCCGCCCCAAGTCTGGTGCGCTTGGTGACGTGAAGGCGGGAAAAGTTCGCAGACTGCTCAAGTCGGCACTCGCCATGCTCAGGCAGTTGGGGGCATGTGGTGCACCGCGGGAGATGATTGAGTCGCTTGCCACGGCATATGGCCGGCTCTACGCCCTGCCTGCCGACCTGGCTGCGATCGCCGCGATGCTCGACACGTTGGCCGACATCGCGGAGTTGTCTGCACCGGGAGATCGCTGGTGGCGGTCATTGCTGGCCGATATGCGGTTGCCGTAGGGGTCAGCGAGCACGTGTTGTATGCCGAGTACAACGCGTACGACTACCGGGGGTCGCAGAGGCTCGTGAGCCGCGTGGGATGACTCGCTGCGATACCGCGGCCGGGAGCGATGTGCTGTGGCCCGCGAGCAGTATCGACATGGCGACGCTGGCTCGGCGGAATCGTTGATAGTCACCCTCCCTGCCAATTGGGTACACTCTCGCCCGCGTTAAACGGTCTTGGTGCCCGTCCATGGGGCATAAACTCGAAGCCAGATGCTTCTTGTTTCGTTGTCACGACTAACCGCCGTCGTTGCTTAAAGAGAATCGCTCATGTCTATAGATCCACTTGATTCGCACATGTTGTTGATGGTCGCCCAACAGCCGTTTTCGCCGGGCTACGACACGTTCTGTAAACTCATACCAATAGCGTTTCTGGGCGATCCGCATGCCCGGATTGATGTCGCCGATTTCCCGAATGATGGCGAAGTGTGGTGGATGCTGACCGATCGTACTGCGGCTCTCGCCGAACCCGGTCGACTGGTCACTGCAGTACTCGAGAATGCCATCAAGTACGAGAAAGAAAATCCGGACGCCTCTGAGTTTCAGGTCAAGCGAGATTCGGTTAGAGAGCCTAAGGAAGACGAGGCAATGACCATCGTGCCGCTTGCGGCCGACGCTTTGAAAGATTTTGCAGATGTCATCAGGCCTGATTTTCGAGTGCGACTCACCTATCCCCCGAGTAGCACGGTGTTCGTGCAGTGGCGGGATTCGTTCTACGGACCACTACGAATGTCGGCTTCACCAAGCACGAATCCGGCACGCGGTCCCGGAAGGGATTACGTCTTGCGTCCCAAATCCGACGCGGATCCATTCGTTTATTGTCTAAGAGGCGATGAGTGGCTTCAACTGGCGACGTCCTCGATCCGTGCCATCAGCGAAACAGTGTCTCACACCGAGACTCCACGGCGTAAGCAGGCCAGCATTTCGTATAACCGACAGCAGATTCTCATCGGCCGTTCCCTGGAACGGCTGCTATCTCGAAATCCGGAGATACTGGTCCTTGAGACACTCGATCGCAAGCTCGTCAAATTCGCGAAGAAGGTGCTGACTCCGCGGTCGAAAAGACAGCAGTTCCAAGCCCTCCTCGAGGAATTGCGTATTCTCGGCACGACACAGGACGAAGCGATCGAGCTGGCGGAGACCGTTCGTACGAAGGAGTCCGCTATCGGCGAGGAGCTTGCGGCTATGAAGCTCCTCGCCGAGGCATTGCTCGAATCCGGAGCCTTCGGTGAGAAGCGACTCAAGGAGGCCGAAGAGTCACTCGTTCAACGCCACGTGGAGACTCGAAGCGCGGAGCTCTCCGCTCGCATTCAAGCTCAAACCGCTGAGTCACAAAACGCGCTGGGGCAGCTCCAGCAGCGTCTCGGCACCGAGGAGGCCGAGCAGCGGGAAGAAATCCGCAAACGGCACGAGGAACTCGACCGTACTTTTAAAGAGCATCTCGCGAGCGAGAAGCAGAAACTCGATAATCGCGAGAATGAATTGCGAAGGCAGGAGGAAGTGCTGAAGGGCAATCTTGCACAAGTTGCCACGGAATTGCGTGAAGCAGGTGACGGTGTCGTCAATCGCTTCCTCACGATCGCCCCGCTCCTCCAGGCGATCGGCATCGGAGCACCGCAGCATGCCCGAATTAGTAGTTCTTCGCCGGCCGCGGGTGTTTCTGACGGAGCACCGGACTCTTCGCCCGTCTATGAGCCGCCTGCCGCAGCCCGCTCCGCGTTACGCAGCGCTACAGGTCTGTCAGAGGACGAGTTTGTCACGCGGTTCATCACCTTGGCCAAAGGCAATGGCCTTCATTACCACGAGGAAGATCTACGCCGGTTTCATCTGAGCGTGAAGTGCGGCGACATAACGGTACTTGCCGGTCCTTCCGGCACTGGCAAGTCTACGTTGCCAATTCTTTACTCCCGCGCGCTCATGGGCGAGGACGTGTCGGACGTCCACGATTGCTTGATGGTCAATGTCAGTCCGTCGTGGCACGATGCCCGCGATCTCCTCGGGCACCTGAACCTCCTCGAGCGACGGTTCACGCCATCGGAGTCTGGGCTCTACCAACGTCTGATCGTGGCGGCCGAGGAGTATCGAGTCTCCCGGGAAACGGCAGGCCTTCATCTGATCTGCCTCGACGAGATGAACCTCGCGCAGGTTGAGCATTACTTCGGAGACATCATGCTCACCCTGGGCCGCGTGGACGGACAGCGGATGCTCCGCTGTTTTTCGCCGGAATCCGTAGGGCCAACGTGCCCGTTTCGAAACTGGGCGACCGTCCCCCTGCCCCCGACCTTGCGGTTCGTCGGGACTGTCAATTTCGACGAGACGACTCGCTTGTTAAGCGATCGTTTCTATGATCGCGCGAACGTGATCGAGATTACGCCACGCGGGGTGCCCTCCGACGACGGTGAGCCGACGACGACGACGACCGCATCGGGGCCGCCGGTCACGCTGCGAGACATCAGCGCCTGGACGCGACAGGCACCATTAGAGAGTGACGTAGCCACAATCATAGACGATATACGGCCGATTCTCGAGGGTATCGGACAACCGATCTCCCCGCGCACGTACACCGGCATGCACCGATTCATTCGCTCCGCTGGCGATGTGATGACTCAGAGGCAGGCTCTCGACTGCCAGGTCGCACAGCGACTACTGCCAAGAATCCGCAACGTGTCGACGCGATCGGAGATCGAGGTCCTGCAAAGACTTCAGGACTTGCTTAGGGATTCAGGCGACGGGCGATTCCCGGAGTCGGAACTCGTGCTGGCGCGCAAGCGACGCGAAGCGGACTACGACCGGCTTGAGTTCGAAGAGGAGGTCTGATGACCTACGCCTTCACCGTCTTTCAGAACGCCAAGCTGCTGGCGACGTACTACCCAGACGGTCGGCCACCGCTCGTCCACCCAGCCGCCCAGCTCGCGAACGACCGGCTCGTTCTCGAGGAACTTGGGCGATACAGTTTCCGCGCCGAGGATCCGTCCGGCGAGATCGAATTTCACATCCGGATCGGAGATGTCCCGATCGGTGAACTTTTGCTCGATGTTTTTCCTGCCGGTGGCGTCGGCATGGGCGAATACCGTCACTGGTCCGGGGATGCCAGCCGTTTCTTCGAGAGCGCCCGTGGCCCCACGACCGTGCACGTCAGAACGTCGGTCACCGGCGACGCCGGCATCGACATTCCGATGTACGTCGTGCCCACGAAGGTGTCCGAGGATGGCTATGACGCAATGACTACGGATATCGGACGATTGAGCGCTTCGCTTCTTCTCGACCTCTATGGCAAGTCCCGTTCGGGCCGATCGTTGGTGCGAGAACGAGCGACCACGATCGTGCGGAGCCCCGAGGAGGAGCTGTCTTTACTGGCCACGATCGCACCGTCTCTGCGGCGTCTTCTTGCCGAGATTGCAAAACGGCCTGCATCGGTCATTCGCCGTCGCGCTCTTGCCCGCACCTGCTGGGGCCATGAACGATTTACCCCGTCCATGACACGCGATCTCGCGTGCACCGGCATCGCCCCTCGGGCGGCAAATTTTCCGGCAACCATGGAATGCGAGCATGTCGTTGAGTCGTTCGACGTGCCGGAACACCGGATTGCCGCTGCATTTGTGGATCTGCTGATGCGGCGGGCGACGCTGTGTCGCGATGCCGCTGCAACGCAGGCCAATTCGATCCTGGCGGATCGTCCGTATCGGGATCTCCAACTTGGAGGCGGTCCGTCGTTGTTTCAGTCTCACGATGTGCCTCGGATCGCAAGACTCAGATCCGCGAGTTCGATTGCCGAAACGATCCGCTCGGAAATGCGGAAACTTCGAGCAATCCCGATTCTCGTGGAGTCGAAGCCAGAGCTGGTCAGACCGCGACATGGTGTCTTCCAGCGCAGCCCTGAGTATCGTGCACTGGATCGACTCATGCAGTCCTATTTTGCACGCGTTCCGGTGGCTGGTAACTACGCGCGTCAGCCACGAACGGCGAAGCTCACCTCCGTGCTTTTCGAGCAGTGGTGTTTTCTGCGGCTCGTGGAAGGCTTTCGCAGGGCCGGAATTCTTTTGATGCCGTGGCAGGAAGCGATGCGTCGGCGGGCGGCTTCTCAGTTCATGATCGACTTCGAGCGCGGCATGAGCTTCATCGGAGCGATTGACGAGGGTGTCCGGGTGAGAATCCGATACCAGCCATGGATTCTTGGTAAGGACGAGGCCATCTCGCTCAAAGAGTCGCTCTACCGGGGCAGGGAGCGTCAAGCGGCGTGGAGCCCAGACTTCGTGATCGAAACGCAGTTCGCGGCGGAAGGGATCTGGCAGACGCGTTACGTTCTCGTGCTCGACGCGAAGTACACGCGGGATATCCAGGAACGGCACTGGGCTGACACCAACAAATACGAGCACATCCGCAGTGTCTCGCTGCCTGGTCGGCAGGTCACGAAACAGCTCTGGCTCATCCACCCCGCAGCCGCGGATGCCATTCGGTGTGAGGATCCCGACGTCGACTTTGGGCCTAGTGGCCCGACTTCGGCTAGCGACGAGCTGCAGCGTTTTGTTCTGCAGACGCAGCCGGCTGTGACCGATTCGCCCAGGAATTCCTTTGCGCACACCGCATTCGATCGATTCGCCGCGGGCACGCTCGCGTATCTGCGGAAGCTCGGTTCCACGGCAGAAAAATGAGCAACAGATTCAGCGAGTTCGTCGAATAATGAGGTCTCTGGCAGGCAGCCCGAATAGGGGGTATGAATATGCCGCCGTTGCGGATGTTTGTTCGCCGCTAAGTAACGCAAGGATTGCAAAAAGACCCGATGCCATCGCAAGCTGACCTTTCAACCGAAGCGCCCCTCCAGGCCGCGCCGTATGACAAGTCGGCGGATTTCGTCCTCTCCAGGCAGATCATCGTCGCCTGGGCCGGTGAAGCCGGGGATGAAGAAGGCGACCGTCGCCTGGGCTGGTGGAAGACCAATCTGATTGCCGAGTTCGGCGGGATCGACCTGATGAAACGCCTCGTGCCCCGAACCTTTGAATGGGCCGTCATCCAGGGCTGCCTCGAGGCCGCCCGACGCAGGGACGCTGAACTGCGGAACAAGGCCAACGACCCCGATCAATTACTCACACTATTCGGCCTTGGTTTCGAGATCGATGAGCAGCTCGACGAGCGGTTGCACGACCATAAAGCGTCGGGCCAACCGCCGACCGCGGCTCTTCCCGATATCGGCAGATTTGTCTTCCGATCTTGGAACCCGGCCGATTTTCAGCAATGGGTGGCAAGCCACGGTGCGGCTGACTTTCACGTCCGCCCAGAGGGCCGGCTCGTAAAAGGCGCTGTGCCCGAGTCCCTAGCCGATCGCGCGGGGGCCCTTGTTGGGGCTCTCGAGCCTGTAGTAGACCAATATCCGCTACCGCATTTCCGGAGGCCGGCATGAGTCAGCTGCCCCGGGAGGCGGATGAATATTCGGCCCGGCTCACTAAATGCGCTCTGGAGATAGACGAGTGTCGTGCCTACTGGCTACGACGTCCCGACCCGCTCGCGCCGGTCACCCCCCAGCAGGCGTTTGACGAGTATTGGTTCGGGTCGAAGAGCGTCGCGCGAATCAAGGTTCTCCTGCAGAACATGCGGGCCAGGTTTGATGCCTTTCCTGCGGCTTTGGCGGTGCTTCATCGCTGGGCCGACATGGAGCCGGATACTCGCAAGATCATTTGCCATTGGCATCTTCAGCTCGCCGACCCGCTCTACCGCAGCTTCACAGGCGAATACCTCGTCGCCAGACGCGAGGCGGGAAACGGCACCGTGAGCCGCCACCTGGTCGTCGATTGGGTTGCAGCGCAAAACCCCGAGCGATGGACCACGACCACCCGCATTCAGTTTGCCACGAATCTTCTTTCGTGTGCTGCCTCGGCGGGCTTGGTGGGCAGCAAGCGCGATCCCCGGCCGATCACCGTCCCGAGGGTGGCCGGTGATGCGATCGAGTATCTGCTTCACCTGCTCCGCGGCATCGAGTTTCAAGGGTCCCTCGTTGCCAATCCATATTGGGCATCCGTAGGGCTCAGCGGCGGCATCTTGGCCGATCGACTACGCGGCCTGTCAAGCATCACGTTCCATGCCCAGAGCGAACTCACGGACATTGGCTGGAGATACGCCGATCTTTCGTCGTGGGCAGAAAGCATTCCGGGCGTTCGCCCAGCAATGGCGGCAGGAGCGGTGTCGTGAGCACAAAGATCTCTGCAGCCGTCCGCGCGTTGCGAGACGATCTCATCAATGCAGACGGCCCGCGCATCAGTACGATGCGAAACTACCGCTATGCCATCCTGCAGTACGACCCGAAGGACGAGTTTTTCCTACGTCAGGAAATCCAGCGGCTCACCGACGACCTTGTCACGACCGGCTGGGTCGTGCTGCCGATCAACCTCCAGAAACTTCTATTCGATCGCGTCCGATCCCAAGGCGCTGAATGGGCGACGCGCGTGGCCAAGCAGGAGCGTGAGGTAACGAGGCAGGATCCGGAGCGTGGGCTCAACTACCTGGGAGATAAGCTCTCCCCCATGATCATGGGCCCCGAGGGGCTCGCTGCCGACTGCAGCAAGATTATTTGCGATTTCATCGATGCAAATCAGGATCGAGCAGATCGCACCGTCGCGATAATAGGCCGCGCTGGCTCCCTGTATCCGTTCTTTCGCTCGTCGGCTCTGCTGCGTCATCTCGATGGCCACACGCGGCAGGTGCCGGTCATCTTGCTCTACCCCGGTGAACGGCGAACCCAGACCGGCCTTTCATTCATGGGCCTTCTAGAGCCAGATCAAGACTATCGTCCCCGAATCTATTCGTGAGTATTCCAAAAATGTGCGAACGCCTTCGCGATATCTTCCGAGCCGACGTCACCCGGGACATCCCGCCGGTTGTGTATTTCCATGAGCAGTCGCCGGAAAAAGTGGTGACAGAAGTATCCGAATACATCGTCACGGGCGGTTGGCCTGACAAGCATCCCAATCAGCAGCGAGTTCCCAACGGGATCCACGAACAATACGTAAAGTTATTGACGGAGATTGCCAAGGAGATCGATCGTGGTGAGACGGAACTCCCCAACTCCTGGATATCGGGGTTTTTCGGATCTGGTAAATCGAGTTTCGCAAAGCTGCTAGGTCTGGCGCTCGATGGCTTGCGGCTTCCTGATGGCCGGCCGGTCGCGGATGCGTGGCTGGAACGCAATACGTCGCCACGGGCCGCTGAAATGCGAGAAGCATGGAAGACTTTGCGGTCTAGCATTAACCCTCTCGCTGTGGTTTTCGATGTTGGCAGCGTCGCCAAAGAGGGCGAACATGTCTATGGCGCGGCTGTTCGCCAGTTGCAGAAACGGCTGGGCTATAGCGAGGAGCCGATCGTCGCGCATTACGAGCTGAAGCTCGAACGCGACGGCCAATGGCAGACGTTCACGGAAACCTACGAACGCACCAACGGCGCCAAGTGGGTCGATCAGTGTCACAAGGCGTTTGCGGAGGATCATTTCTCCGCAGCCATGTCAGCAATGTTTCCGACACTTTACCCCGAGCCGACGACGTGGTACTCAAGTCGTGCGGGCCTTGCTGTCGCCCCTTCGTCGCCGACAGAGGCGGTCAAGGCGATCGCCGATATGGTCCGACTTCGGCGGCCAGACGTAACAGTGTTTTTCGTGATCGATGAAGTCTCGCAGTATGTAATCACGCACATGGACCGCGTCGAACGGCTGCGTGCATTCGCGGAACAACTCGGTGCGCAACTCCGCGGAAAGGTGTGGCTGTTGGCGTTAGGCCAGCAGAAACTTGAAGAGACGGCCTCAGAAGCGTTTCTTGTCAAGATGAAAGATCGGTTTCCGCCGCAACTACGGGTCCATCTCTCGCCATCCAACATCCGCGACGTGGTGCACAAGCGGCTGCTCGAAAAGAAGCCAGAGTGCGCCGGGAAGCTCCGTGAGATGTTCGCCACGCACCGTACTGCCCTGCAGTTGTACGCGTACGGCTGCGAGTCAATTTCAGCAGATGATTTCGTCGACTGCTACCCGTTGCTGCCGGGCTACATAGATCGTATTCTTGAGATCACGAGCGCGCTTCGGGCTCGCTCCAGCCGGGCTCAAGGGGATTCACAGGCGATCCGTGGCCTGCTTCAACTCATTGGAGAACTGTTTCGAACGCCACAGCTCATCGACCAACCGACCGGCATGCTGATCACGCTCGATCGTGTCTATGAAGTACAGAGCACATCGCTCGAATCAGATGTGCAGCAATCGATGGCGAGGGTGCTCAATCACTGCGCAGACGACGCCTCTGGTCTCAAGGCGAGGGCGGGGAAGGCCGTCGCTCTTTTGCAGCTCATCCAGGAGACCGAGCCGACGACCGCCAAGCTGGTAGCCCAGTTTCTCTATGACCGGCTCGGCGCTGATAACAATCTGACTGCGGTGACCGCCGTTCTTGAAAGCCTGCGGTCGGCAAATCTCCTTGGCTATGCAGAGTCAACGGGCTATCGCATCCAGTCCACGTCGGGTGAGGAATGGGAGCGCGAGCGTCGCGATGTCCCTGTCGGTACGGAAAAAATCAGCGAGAAGGTGAGGGAGGCTCTCAAATACCTCCTCGACATTCCCCCAAAGGCGACGCTCCAAAGCCGTCCCTTCCCATACGTCGGTCTTTACGCGGCTCGTGGCGAGTCCGACGTCAAGATCGTCGACAGCCGTGATGATGCTTTTGTGACGATCGATTGCCGCTTCGTGCCGGCAGACGAGCGCGCGGAAAGCACGTGGGTCCCCAAAAGCGCTGAGTCAGGGAATTCAAACCGCATCATCTGGGTGTGCGGCGACCGGCAGCGAATCGAGGAGATCGCGCGGGAGTACTGCCGGTCCCAAGGCATGGTGCGTCGCTATCTGCCCAGCAAGGAATCACTTACGCCCACAAAGAAGATTCTTTTGCAGGAAGAGGAAAACAGGAGCGAAGGCCTGCAGAAGAAGCTACGCGACGAGGTCGCGGCTACATGGATGGGCGGCCGCATGTACTTCCGCGGCCAGGGAATGGATGCCACCGCTCATGGCACGACGTTCGGCCAGGCCGTGCAGTCCGTGGCCGCGGCGAAGTTGCCGTCGATCTTTCCCTCATTTATCGCGACACAGGTAACGCCAGCGGAACTCAAGCAACTGCTCGAAGAGAATTTGGTCGGCATCTCCCCGACGTTCATGTCCGAAAGTCTCGGCGTCCTCGAGCTGGACACCGGTCGTTACGTTCCGTCCTGCTCGGGAGCAGCGCCCCGCAGTATCGGGGAGTACATCAGAGCTGAGAGCAGCGTGTCCGGAGCAACCCTGCTCTCCACTTTTGGTGGGCCGCCATACGCCTACACACCGAATTTGGTGAAGGCCTGCATCGCCGGCCTGCTTCGCGCTGGTCGAATCAAGATCACGCCCGAGGGCGGCCCGCCGATCACGGCGGTTCGTGATGTGGGAACACGGGACGTCTTCGAGGGCGATGCGGCTTTCAAGAAGGCTACGTTCACGCCGGCAGGGACTGACGATGTCGGATTACCCGCACGAGCCCGGATCTGCGCGTTCTTCCGAGACACCTTCAACGTCGAAGTCGAGCGAGACAACCCCGCGATTGCTGATGCTGTGGGCGCCCACTTCCCCACGCTCGCTGCGACCCTTCGTAGCGTGCAAGACCGACTCAACAAACTACCGGAATCCCCACGTGGGCCTGAGGCGTTCGTCAAGCTTCAGGAAGCGCTCGAAGCGTCACTTCGCAACGTTCGGCAAACCGAGGTGACGGTCCAGACGGTCAAGCGACACCTCGATGCGCTCAGCGATGGTGCGAAGCTCGCAAAGGAGTACGACACAGAGCTAACAGACCAGGCGATCGCGCACGTCAAGGTCGCAGACGCCGCTCGCGCGCATCGATTGCCCCAACTTGTAGACATTGGGTTCAGTGCCACAAACGTGGAAACGGCGGCGGCCCGCATTACAACACAGCTGGCCTCCGCAACGCCCTGGCGAGCGATCGAGACGATCGAGGACGCGGTTGCGGACGTCCAAAACGCATATGAATCGGAACGCACCCGCCTGCTCGAAAAACAACAGGAAGAAGCAGAGGCTGCCCGCTCGCGGCTCGCGCAGCGGCGGGATTTCGGCACGCTGAATTCCGACGACCAGCACAAGGTGATGCGGCCGATCACCGTAGCCCTGTCCGATACAACGCCATCCGCGATCGCCCCGCCGCTGATCGACCTGCGAGATGGATTTCGGCGGCGACTACAGGCCGCCGAGGATCGTGGTAATGAGCTGCTCGACCAGATTCTCGGCGCAGGCAGTGGGGGCGGAAGTGGCGGTGGGCCGTTCGTGATCCCCGTCGATCTTCGGCTTCGCAATCGCGAGATTGGCTCGGAAGCGGAGGTCGATGCCCTGTGCGAAGAGGTTCGCACGCGGCTGCTCGAGCACGTCGAGCCGGGCACGCGGATTCGGATTCTGTGACCACGACAGCCAAGGACTATTGTCATGCCGATGACCCCCGACGCAAAAGCCGCCCTCAAGGCCACGATTCAGGCTCTGCGTGCCCGGCTGCTTGCCGATTTGGCGGCTTCAACTGAGGCGACATACCGGCTGTCCGTGCGCACTCGCGATGCGGGCCTCGGCGAGGCTGCAACCGCCAAGCGACGCCGTCTGGAAACGCTTCTCGACGAGCAGGTGCGGGCCCAGTCAGGGCCCGCCAGTTCCCATCGCACGAGGAAGGATTTTCTGGCGGCCGCCGAGAAGCAGGCCGCCTACACGCTGCTCAACCGACTCATCATTCTTCGGCTGACGGAAGCCGCACCGCCCGGCGGCCAGCCGATTCGCCGCCCCGCCGTCTTGACCGGCGGCTGGGCGTCTCGCGGCTATGCCGACTTCCGGGAACTCGCTCCGGCCCTGGTACGAAACGACGAGTCGGAGGGTTATGCATTCCTGCTCCGGCTTGTGTTTGAGGACCTGGCGCTCGACCTGCCTGGGCTCTTCGGTCCGGTAGGCATCGCCGATCTCATTCCGATTCCGGCCGCCACGCTCCGGCATGCGGTCGAGGAGTTGGATACTCCTGAATTGGCTTCATGTTGGACAGACGACATGACGCTGGGCTGGGTCTACCAGTATTGGAATGACCCAGAGCGCGAGGCGCTGGATCGGAAACTCAATCAGGGCGGCAAGATTGAGCCTCACGAAATCGCCAGCAAGACGCAACTTTTCACCGAGCGTTACATGGTCGACTGGCTGCTGCAAAACAGCCTCGGGCCCATGTGGCTGGCCATATGCAAGAAGCACGGCTGGACAGCCGAAGCCGAGTCCGACGGGACACTCGCCCGGCTCGAGGAGAGGCGAATCGACTGGCGCGGCAAACGCGACCGTGGCGAAGTCTCGCTGATCGATCTCATGCCGCTCCACACCGACTCGGAACACCGCTGGGCCTATTACCTACCCCAGCCGATCCCGGAGGATGCGGTCGAGCATGCGCCTGACACGCTGCGGGACATCAAGGTGATCGACCCAGCCGTCGGGTCGGGCCATTTCCTCGTTGTTCTGCTCGACCTGCTCTTCGCCCTCTATAAGGAGGAGGCTCGACATCGCGGACTCGAGGCCGACGCCCCCTGGTCAGACAAGTCAATCGTCGAACGCATTCTCGCACACAACCTGCACGGGATCGATCTAGACCCCCGAGCCATCCAGATCGCCGCCGCCGCGCTCTGGCTCAAGGCGCAGCACCTGGCCCCGGGCGCTCGGCCTGCAAGCCTGAATCTGGTGGCCTCGAATCTCCAGCTCGCAAGCCTTCCCGACGACGATCCTGCCATCAAGCAGTTGCTGAAGGAGATCAAGCTGGAAACCGGCATGCCGCCGGAGTTGACGTTGAAAATCGTCGAGGCACTTCGCGGGGCTGATCACCTTGGCAGCCTGCTCCGCATAGATCGGACAGTCGACGAGGCGCTGGCCCAGCACGAAAAACAGATGCTTGCCCGGTTCGAGGAACGGCAGCAAGAGCTTTTTGAGCGCGTTAAGAAACCGGAACAGGCGAAAATCGATTTTGATGCGATGGAAGTCCGGCGGTCGCTCTTGGAGAGCCTCGAGACGTTTCTGACGCGGCATACGCGGGCCGATGATCTCGGCCTCCGGCTTAAGGGCGAGCAACTGGCTGCCGGCGTGCGGTTCATGCGGATGGTGCGGGAGGGGGCGTATGACATTGTTATTGGTAACCCGCCATATCAGGGAACGTCCAAGATGGCCGATGCTCAGTATGTCGAGGAACAATACCCGCTCGGCAAGCCCGACCTGTACGCAGCTTTTTTGCTTCGCGGTGTGGAATTGGTGAGGGATCACGGCCTTTCGGCCATGCTTACCATGCGAAAGTGGATGTTTACAGACCAGTTCTCAGGATTGCGATCTCACCTCCTCAGCAACCACGCCCTAGTAGCGTTGCATGATGTGTCGTCCGGGGGCTTTGAGGAGATCCAAGGTGAAGTCGTATCGGTAGCTTCAGCGGTGCTGAAACGCGGACAGAGTTCCGATACTTGTTGTGCGGTGGTGCTTAAGTCGTTTGACGATAGAAGTAGCCCGCAGACGGCCGAAGCCCACCGAAAGCGGGCAAGGACGCTTTGCCAAGCCGATGTTTTTTGTTTTGACCCTCACTCGCTTCATAGTATTCCCGACTGGCCGATGGCATATTGGCTGAGCCGCCGGATGGTCAAGCGCTTCGAGGATTACCCATTACTCCGCACCTGCTTCCCACCGAAGGTGGGTCTTCAGACCGGAGACAACGTTCGCTATTTGCGTATGCCCTGGGAGGTGAATCGCTCTTCTATCCGCCAGTCGGTGCAGGATGAGTCACGCGGGTGGGCCGCATTAGTGAAGGGCGCTAACGGAATGGCTTGGATGGAGCCGCTGCGGAGCTTGATTCACTGGAGACGCAGAGGCCTGGAAGTCTATCTTAATCCAGGGGCAGTCATCCGAAATCCGGATGTCTACGGCACACTAGGTGTCTCATATACGACGATCGGTTCTGACTTTAGTGCCAGAGCTCATCGATACCCCAGTGTGCTCATGGACATGGGATCTGCCGTATTTCCTTCAAAGCAAGAGCAGGCGCTTATCTTGCTTAACTCAAGCGTAGCA
>JBIIOL010000090.1:0-9295 GCA_044336965.1 Pirellulales bacterium
ATCGCCGATATCGTCGGCCGGTCCGGGCCGATGCCCGCGGGCCGCGCCGTCTTCCTGGGCCGTCAGATCTGCGGTGCGATCGCCGAGGCGCACCGGCAGGGCTTCGTTCACCGTGACCTGAGTCCCGCGAACGTCTTCGTCTCGGTCCTCGGCGGCCGCTGCGACGTGGTGAAGGTGCTCGACTTCGGCGTCGTCGGCGGTGTGGCGGCCCTGCCGGACCATGATCCGGCAGCCTCTGGGATGGTCGCCGGCACGCCGGAGTATGTTTCGCCCGAACAGGCCGTCGCCGGTCGGGGCGTCGACGGCAGGTCCGACATCTACGGACTCGGCGCGATGCTTTACTTCATGGTCACGGGCCGCCCACCTTTCCAGCGAGACACGCCGGCCGACGTGCTGAGGGCCCATCTGTCGGAGCCGGTCGTGCCGCCACGGGAGCGGCGTGCAGATATCCCGGCCGACCTCGAGGCGGTGATCCTCCGCTGCCTGGCCAAGCGGCCCGAGGATCGGTTCAGTGACGCCCTTGCGGTCGCCGACGCGCTCGGGGCGTGCGGCTGCGCGACGGAGTGGGACGAGTCCCGTGCGGAACGTTGGTGGCAGGAGAAGACGTCGGCACAGGCCTGACCCCGCGCATCCTTGAGATCTCGAGAGTCGAACGATGGAAATGCAGAAGCTTCTGAAGGCGACCGTCCAGTTCAAGGCCAGCGATCTCCACGTGCAGGTAGGGAGCCCGCCGACGGTGCGCGTCGACGGCACGATGGTCGCCGTCAACGCCCCGCCGGTGACCGCGGAGGGGCTCCGCGAACTCGTCTCGCAGGTGGCGAATGAGTCGCAGCTGCGGCGCGTGGAGAGCGAGAGAAGCTGCGACTTCTCCTACGACATGCCCGACGTGGCACGGTTTCGCATCAACGTCTTCCACGAGCAGGGCAACCTCTGCATTGCGGCCCGCTGCATCCCGCTGCGGATCAAGCCACTCGACGAGCTCGGGCTGCCGGCGGTGCTTCAGGACATCGCGGAGGAGCATCGCGGTCTGGTGCTGGTGACGGGGACGACGGGAAGCGGCAAGAGCACGACGCTGGCTGCGATGATCGACCACCTCAACCAGACCAGACGTCTGCGAATCGTCACCGTCGAGGATCCGATCGAGTTCGTGCATCATTCGCAGAAGAGCCTCGTTGCCCAGTGCGAGATTGGCCGCGACACGCCGAGCTTCGCGGAGTCGCTGAGGCGGGCTCTGCGGCAGGATCCCGACGTGATCCTCGTCGGCGAGTTGCGGGATGCCGAGACGATGCGGATCGCGCTGCAGGCGGCCGACACCGGCCACCTCGTGTTCAGCACCGTCCACACCACGAATGCGTCGTTCACGATGCAGCGGCTCGTGGCGATGTTTCCGCCCGAGGAGCGGGAGCTTTTGCAGACGGAGCTTGCGACGAACCTCACCGCGGTCATCAGCCAGCGGCTGGCGGTGGCCAAGCAGAAGGAGATGGGACGGATTCCCGTGTTGGAGGTCATGCGCAACACCGCGGTGGTGAACAAGGCGATTCTCGAGGGGCGGATCTCGAGCCTGCCCCAAGCGATCGCCAACCGCGAGAACGGCATGCAGCTGTTCGACCAGCACCTCGCCGATCTCTACAAGTCGGGGCAGATCAGCGGCACCGAGGCCCTGCGGCTGGCGACGAATCCCGAGGCGGTGGCCCTGTCGATGCGGGGCATGAGCACGCTCGACACGGCAGCAGGGCTCGTTCGCTGAGCCGCTCGTCCCCGCGTTACTGGGGTGTGAGTCGCAGCTTCTCGTCGATGATCGGGCACCACGAAAAGTCGTGGACATTCGGCGACGTCGGGTCGATCTCGGCGGGATCGACCAGATCCACGCGGCCGTCGCCGTAGAGCACATTCAGTCGGCCAGCATGCCGGCTGCCGACGTCCCGCCACCAGGTGATCGTGCCTGTCGCGGTTGGACCGACAACATCCGCCACCGGAGTGGCATATTCGAGGGCCAGCACCTTGAACTGGTCGGTGGTGAACCGGGCCGAACGGGGGTTGATCGCGTAGCTCGTGCGGATGCCCTGCACACTCCAGGTGAACCCCTTGCCGAACGGGTTTGCGATGATCGTGCCCTTGGGATCCCGGAGCTGATGGATGTAGGAGTGCGGATTGCCCCCGACGTGCGTCAGCTTCGAGCCGCCTTGGGCAAGGGGCTCGACGAGGATGACGCCGTCGAAGGGGCTGTTGTAGACCATGTCCTCGAAGACGAGGAAGTAGCTGTTGGCCGTCTTGCGTTTCACCTTGGTGAACTGCTCGCAGAACTCAGGATCGCCAATCGCGCACCAGGGGCCAGGCTCCAGCGGGATGGTTCGTTTGTTGTTGACGATGTACACCGCGAACTCGTTGATGTCGTAGAGCTCGTTGCGGCTGTCGCCGGGGCAGAGCAGGCTGCGGCGGTTATTTTCCATCTCAGGCAGCACGTTGGTCCGCCAGTCGTAGGCGGGCATGCCGCTGCGATACTTGCCCACGTAACTCGCGTGGCCGATGCCGATCTGCTTGAGGTTGTTCGCACAGATGGATGCACGTGAGGCCTCGCGTGAGGCCTGCAGGGCAGGCAGGGCCAGCGAGGCGAGGATCGCGATAATCGCGATCACGACCAGCAGTTCGACGAGCGAAAAAGCGGCTCGGAGCGGGGTGTGTCTTGGCATGTCGTTCTCCTCGCCGTCAACGCGGCGTTGTCTTGCTACCAGGTGCCTCCAGGCACGGTGTGGGCTTCCCACCGGGCCCGGCCTGGCCCATCGAGGGCGGCCATGTCAGTGCGGGCCATGCCCGCCAGCCGGCGGCGGTCTTCCCGGTCGAGCGGCTTCTCGTCCAGCTCGTAGCGGACGCCGAGCAGGTGCTGGACGGCAGCCACGGCCCGGCCCGACACGAGCGGATCATCATCCTCGATCGCCTCGACCAGCATCGGCAAGACGGAGCGATCCCCAGTGCGGGCGAGGCCCACGATCGCGGCAGCCCGCACCTCAGGGATACGGCCGTGGGCCAGCGTCTCTTGCAGGCTGGCAATCACCGCGCCGCTGCCGGGTTGCTGAGGACGCGCGGCCCGGGCGGCCAGACGCGTCGCCGCCTGGGCCTGATCCTTCGGGCTGGCCGCCGCGATGGCCTGCCGAGCGAGGTCGGCAGGCGTTTCCACGCTGACGCGGGAGCGGACGGCGGCCGAGATGCCGAGGGCAACCAGTGCCGTCGCCGCGATGCCGGCGAGCAGGAATCGAGTGCTTCCGAAGGTGCTCATGATGGACACGCTCCCGTGATGTCAGATTTCGGTTGACGGCTCAGTCGTAGTCTGAGGACGAGAGTGTGTAGGGCATCGGCCCGAGCTTGAGCCAGCTCTGGCCGACAGAGGAGTTGTCGATGTAGGTGCTGCTCGGACCATCCCATTCGCTGTCGCTGGTCACGAGCTGAGCATAGACGTGCGGCGAGACTGTGTCTCGCATGAACCGCGTCTGGCCGTCACCGAAGGCGACGACGACGCCGCCGGGGTGGTTGGATGAAGGCGATCCCTCAACGCTGTTGAGAATCTTCTGGGCAGCCGCGGGCACCGTGCTCAACAGGCCGAACACCGGCACCGCCGCGCTCGACGTTGAGCTGAAAGTCGCGATTGGCTGATTGGCCGTGCCATTCAGGGAAACTGACATGACTGGCACCATGGCGTTCCAGGAGCCCTGCGTGATCCGTGACGACGACTTTTCAGTGACGAGCAGCGTGTTGCCGACACCATCGCCGCCGCTGATCACGTCAAGATTGGTGCGGGCCGGCGAGTAGGTGGTTGTGCCCGTGCCGCCCGGGGGCGGGTTGCCGACGGCGTCGAGAAAGATGCCATCGGCCCGGAACTGTCGCCGCGGGGTGAGCGCGGCGGAGTTGACGACGCATGAGCCGGCGTTGACCACGTAGGCGAGTGGCGCCAGCGACTTGCTGTCGGCCGGCGACGTCGGGCAGACGAAGCTGACCATCGTGGGCGCCTCGGTCGGGACCGGCTGTGCCTGCGTTGCCGACTGCCAGGCCTTCTGGATGTCGAGCCGCTCGAGGAACGGCATGAGAGGAATCGGCCACGAAGGCGTGTTGGCATCGAGTGCGGCGGCAAACGTGGGGTTTGACGTGCGCAGGCCGCTCCGCATGGCCGGATGCGTGTTCCGCCAGCCGGGCAGCACACGATGCTGGCCGTCGTAGCTGATGAACGCCTTGGCGAGCTGGCCGAGGTTGTTGGTGCAGCTGATCCGCCGGCCGCTTTCCCGGGCATTTTGCACGGCCGGCAGCAGGAGGCTCATGAGCGTGCCGATGATGGAGATTGCCACGAGCAGTTCCACGAGCGTGAAGGCGTGGCGGATTTGAGCGTGTCGCATAATGCGGTTCCTTTCGAGAAGTGGTCGTCCGGGACGATGCCCTCTGCCATGCTCAGGCATGACCATGGTTGGTGCATGCGGGCGACGTTCCGGCAGTGAGCGGGAACGACCGTGGGCTGCAGCCGATTTGCAGGGGGGACACGAGGCTGACTGAGACGTGTCGCTGTGGCTGCGACGAGAGCCCGCGGGCAGAATGGTCGTGAAGGCGACCTACTGGCTGGCTCTGGCCGGTGTCTCGACCGCGGAATCGTATCGATTCCGCGGAGGCCGCATCGGAGAGCATTGCTGCCCCGCTTCGCACCTCCCTTCCGCCGTCATCAAGTCGCAGGTTCGGGCGAACATCGCGGCAACGCCGCAAAATACCCCGAACGGTGACGTCGGCTCATCGCACCGACGTTGACCCGCTAGGTACGGATGCGATGCGAAAAGGTTCGCATGCCCCGTGGCAGAATTTTACGACGCTGCTGCCATGCCGATCGGTCGTATCGGCCGGCCGTCGGAAATTGCGGGCGATTGCAGGGGTGTCCAAGGCGTGCCCGGCGAAAGGACACTTGGTTGCTCGGATCGCCCGCAGCATCGATGCGATAAGCCTCCGCCTGGGGGCAACATTGCCAGCCAGCCGGTCGGAAAAGTAACCTAATGGTCGGAAATGCTCCCGCTTCCTGCCAACTGAACTCCCATGATCGTTCAGGAACTCCACCGGATCCAGCACCGGCATCGCTACCTTCCGGAAGAGGAACTGCGCAAACTCGCCGAACGGACCGGCACGCCGCTCTACCGCCTGCAGGAGGTTGCCAGCTTTTTTCCGCACTTCAAGCTCGAACCGCCACCCACTGTCGAGGTGCATGTCTGTCACGACATGGCCTGTCACCAGGGGGGCTGTGCGCGGCTCAAGCAGGACGTGGAGCAGTCGCTGGCCCCCGACATCGCCGCCGGCCGGGTGAGCGTTCGGTATGCCTCGTGCCTGGGCCGCTGCGACCGTCCGGTGGCGGCGATGGTCAACGACGAGTTTTACGCCGCCCGCTCGGCCGGCCAGATCGTGGAACTGGCCCGTGATGCGCTCGCTGGCCGCCAGCCTCCAGCCGATCTCGACAGCGCGTATGAGCCCCATTCGAACCGTCCCTGGCGGATCGATCCCTACGTGGGGCCATCGACCTACGACGCCGTGCGGTCGTTCGCGGCATCGGGTAATCAGCAGGCCGTCGTCGACCAGCTCAAGGCATCCGACCTGCGCGGCATGGGCGGCGCCGGCGTGCCCGCCCACCAGAAGTGGAACGACGTCTGGAAGGCGAAGGGCGACGCCAAGTACATCGTCTGCAACGCCGACGAGAGTGAGCCGGGCACGTTCAAAGACCGCGAGCTGCTCACTCGGCACCCGCACCTCGTGCTCGAGGGCGTGATCCTCGCCGGACTGATGACCGGCGCCACCCGGGGCTGGATCTACATCCGGCACGAGTATGCCGAACAGATCGCCATCATGCGGCGAGAAATCGCCCGGGCCGAGGCGGTCGGGGCCTGCGGCCAGAATATTTTCGGCAGCGGGCGAATCTTCCCCGTGGAGGTGTTCGCGAGCCCCGGTGGCTACATCTGTGGCGAGCAAAGCGCGCTGATCGAGGCGATGGAGGATCGTCGCGGCCAGCCCCGCAACAAGCCTCCGCAACTCGAGACCAACGGTCTCTATGACAAGCCCACGCTGGTCAGCAACGTGGAGACGTTCGCCTGGGCACCGGCCATCATGATCAAGGGCGGGCAGTGGTATGCCGACGAGGGCATCAACGGCTGCAAGGGACGCCGCTTCTTCTCGATCTCCGGCGACCTCGTGCGGCCCGGCGTCTACGAGGTGCCCAACGGCATCACGCTGCGGACGCTCCTCCATGACCTCTGCGGCGGTCTGGTCGGAAAGCTCAAGGCTTTTGCCCCCTCGGGGCCATCGGGCGGTTTTCTGCCGGCCATCCTGCCCGTAAAGTCGCTGCCGCGGGGCTGGGAGAAGCGGGCCCCGGCCGACCTCGTCGAGAAGGTGACGGCCGCCGGCGGCACGCACATCGACATCCTCGACCTCCAGCTCGACCTGCAGCGGTTCCGCGACGTCGGGCTGGCGATCGGCGCTGGGCTGGTGGTCTACAACGATACCCGCGACATGGTGGTGGAGGGGCTCAACTGTGCCCAGTTCTTCCGCGACGAGTCGTGCGGCAAGTGCGTGCCCTGCCGGATCGGCTCGGAAAAAATCGTGGAAATGGGAGAACAGATGGTCGCTGGCCGGCTCGACAACGGCGCGTTCCGCACGAAGCAGCAACTCGTCAACGAACTGACGCGGGCGATGGAGATGACGAGCATCTGCGGACTGGGGATGGTCGCGGCCAAGCCGCTGGAGTCAGCGCTCGCGCTCTTCCCGGACGACATGCAGCGTCACCTGCGAGAGGCATGACATGAGCACGGCACCCCAGGCGACAATCCAGGGCGGCACGGCCCCGAACGCGGTCGACAATTTTCGGCACCGGCTCGTGCTCACCGAAGAAGACGGGCTCTTCTCCCGCGACATCGACGGCCAACTCGTCCGGATGGACAAGGTCACGGCGGCCGACTTCGAGAAGCAGATCACGATCAAGGTGGACGGCCGCGAGGTGACCGTTCCCAAGGCCGTTCCGCTCACCGACTCCCAGGGCAAGATTCTGCGCGATGCCGAGGGGCGGCCGATTCCCCGCGCCACCACGATCTACGACGCCGCCACCAGGGCCTATGCCGACGATCCCGCCGGCAATCCGATCCCGGTGCTCTGCCATCAGGAGCACCTCGAGCCGGTGGGTGTCTGCCGCGTCTGCTGCGTCGAGATCGCCAAGGTGAAACGCGGCAGCATGCAGCGGGAGCGAAAACTGCTGCCCGCCTGCCACCACCGCGTCGAGGAGACGATGGAGGTGCAGACGATCCGCTCACCGGATCTGGCGGCCCGCAAGCGGGTCGACGCGAACGTGCGGACGCTCGTCAATCTGCTGGCGGCCGACCATCTGCCCGCCGACTGGAAGGCCCGGCTGCCAGCCAACGAACTCGGTCGGCTCACCGAGCGGTTCGACGACTTGGCTCTCGAGGCCCGCTCGCTCGAACATGCCGCCGATGCCGCGGCCGACCCAGCCGTCATCGAGACGAAGTGGCCCCTCACCGGCAGCCAGCCGATCGGGCCGCGGGCCCTCGAGCGGGGCCAGGACCACTCGTCGCCACGAATCGACGTCGACCACGACCAGTGCATCCTCTGCGATCGGTGCGTCAGGTCCTGTACCGACGTCAAGGAAAACTACGTCATCGGCCGCAGTGGCAAGGGCTATGCCACCCACATCGGCTTTGACCTCGACGATCCGATGGGGAAGTCGAGCTGTGTGTCGTGCGGCGAATGCATGGTCAACTGCCCGACGGGCGCGCTCGTTTTCAACGAGCGGGTTGCAGACGAGGACGACGTGGGAAAGGGCACCACGTTGACGGCCGAGGAACTCAAAACGTATCCGATCTTCGCCGGCATTCCCTTCAAGTTCTTGGAGTGGAACGGCAACTCGATCCGCCGCCACATCTATCGGTCGGGTGACGTCGTCTGCCGCGAGGGGGAGTACGGATCGACCGCGTTCCTCATCATTCAGGGCCGGGTGGGTGTGTCGGTGGGCGGCGACCGTGACCGCGCGGGCCGAGCCCGGGGCGAGGGGCCGCTGAAGGCCTTCGTGCGGTCGGCCACGAGCTGGCTGCAGGGCACCGCCGGTGCGCGACGCGGCAGGCGGTTGGCGCAGAACGAAAAGGTGCATGTCGATGGCGGCCGACCACTCACGCTCGCCAACGGCCGATGGGCCGACGAGATGACGCCTGCCGACGTGATCTTCGGGATCATGAGCTGCCTCAATCACTATCCGCGGTCGGCCACGATCGTGGCGATCGAAGACACGGAGCTGTTCGAGATCGGCAAGAACGTGCTCCATATGCTGCAGCGGAACGAGGCCTCCCGCACGATCCTCGACAATGCCTACCGGGCGCACACGCTGAAGCGTGAGATCGCTGAGTTCTCGATGTTTCGCGGCCTGGCGGAGGCCGATCGGGTGGTCGCCGCCGGCATGCTGGAGCGGGCCGCCAAGCTGGTCCAGGTTGACAAGGGGCAGCCGATCTTTCGGCAGGGAGACCCAGCGGTCAACTTTTTCAAGGTCCGTGTCGGTTTCGTGAAAGTCTCGCAGCGGATGGGGGCGCAGGATCGGGTGCTCGACTATCTGGGGCCGGGCCGAACATTCGGCGAGATCGGATTGATTTCTGCCATGGCCGACGTGTCCCTGGGACCGGACATGGCAACGCAGGGTATGGCCCAGGGCCTTCGGACTGCGACCTGCACGGCACTCGACGACGTGCAGCTGGTCCAGATCGATCGCGACGACTTCGAGGAGATTCTCGCAACGTTTCCGGTGGTGCGGGAAGGGTTGGTGGCGGAGGCGAGACGGCTGTTGCAACGCGACATCGAGACGCAGGCCGAGACCGCCGGCGAACTGGGGAGTTTCCTGGAGAACGGCCTCTACAGCGCCCAGAAACTGCTCGTGCTCGACCTGGAGAGCTGCACGCGGTGCGACGAGTGCACGCGGGCCTGCTCCGACACGCACGAGGGTGTCACGCGGCTGATCCGCGAGGGGCTCCGGTTCGAGAACTTCCTCGTCGCTAGTTCCTGCCGCTCCTGCCTCGATCCCTACTGTCTCGTGGGCTGTCCCGTCGATGCGATCCACCGCAAGCCGCGGGAAAATCATCCTGGTGCCGTCGAGATCGTGATCGAGAACCACTGCATCGGCTGTGGCCTCTGCTCGACGAACTGTCCGTACGGCAACATCTCGATGCACCAGGAGGCGGAGGGCCGGGTCGCGACGACGTGCGACCTGTGTCGCGATCTGGTCGGACCCGAAGAC